>JBAUYV010000054.1:0-16752 GCA_049584975.1 Xanthobacteraceae bacterium
ACAGCGGCGAGTAGTTGCGGGTCTCGTAGAAGGTCATGGCCGGCTGGTCGGTGATCATAAGGCGGCGCAGGAACTTCACGTTCATGTTGCCTTCGTAGCCGGGCAGCAGAAGCCGCATCGGATAACCGTTGCCGGGCATGAGGCGCTCGCCGTTCTGGTAGAGCGCAATCATCGCGTCCTCGTAGCCCTTCTTCAGCGGCACGCTGCGGCTGACCAGAAGATCGTCGGCGCCCTCCGCAATCATCCACACCGCCTTCCGGTCGACGCCGGCTTCGTCGAGGATCGTCGACAGCGGTATGCCGGTCCATTCGGCGCAGGACACGAGCCCGTGGAGCTGCTGCACGGTGGCCTGCAACGGCTCATTGGAAAACATTCCCGCGCTGTTGCCGCCGCACTCGACGAAATGCTTGCGCGTGACCAGCGGATAACGAAGCAGCGCATCGACCGTGTATTCCAGCGGCTGCTTGACCATGCCATGGACGACGAAGCGGTGCTGCCCGGGATCGATATCGGGAATGCCCGAATGCAAGATGGTGAAGTGCAGCGGGTTCGGCGTAATCGTGCCGTCGAGCATCTGCAGCGGCGCGCGCGCGTGCTGCGTGCGCGGCTCGCCCTTGGGATTGCTCAAGATGCGCACGACGCCCGCCTCGAAGCGCGATGGCTTCTGCAGCACCGGCGTGACTTCGCCGGGCATCAGGCTCCATTCCGGATCCTTGAGCGGCTCGGCCGCGGCGCCATTGAGCGCAGCGCCGGTGCTCATAGCGCCGGCAAACACGACGCCGCCGGTCAGCAGAGCGCGGCGGTGAAGGAGGCCGTTACCGGCGACCGGCTCGAGCGGGGGCGCGCCGTTGGCTTTGCGTTTCCTCATGGTTCACTCCTGACGAATCGGCATCCATCGACGCCGTTCGGCTGATTGGTTGGAGCGGGCGGGACATCTCCCGCGTGCATGTTGCTCTATTCGGCCGCGCTTGTGAACCGGCAACTGGGCGGCATTGTGCGCCGCGTCAGGCCTTCAATCGCGGCAGCAACGCAACGGCATTGCCGCGTTCGATCGCCTCGCGCTCGGCAGCCGACATTTCGACCTCGGACAGATCGCGGATGCCAGCCGCTGCTTTGACGAACGGATAGTCGGTGCCGAAAAGAATGTGGTTCGCCGGAGCCATGATGCGCAGCGCTGCCATGGCGCCCGGTGTGGCGGCGCTCGCGGTGTCGTAATAGAGCTTGCGCAATTCGGCCAAGACTCCGTTCGGCATTACCTTGGCGGCGCCGGGGAAGCGACTGACGGTTTCAGCCATCCGCCCGGCGAGCATGGGTGTCGCGCCGCCGCCGTGGGAGAAGATCCAGCGGATGTCCGCGTTCTTGAAGATGGTGCCGTTGACGAGGAGGCTTGTAATCGTCCGGGTCGTCTCGAATGGATATTCGATCGCCTGCGGCGGAAGACCGGGTAGCACGCTGCTGCAGCATGCCGACGTGGTCGGGTGCGTATAGACGATGGCCTTGCGGCGATTGAGCTCCTCGAACACCGGCGCAAAGGCGGGATCGCCGAGATATTTGCCGTCGTAGGAGCTCAAAAGGCCAATACCGTCGGCCTTGAGTGTGTCGAGGGCATACGCGATTTCCTTCAGACTGCCTTCGGTGTCCGGCAGTGGCACGACGGCGAACAGGCCGTAGCGGCCGGGGTAGGTCTTGATCTGCTCGGCGGCGTAATCGTTCCACATCCGCGACAGCCGCCGCCCCGCGGCGACGTCGCCGAACCACGGGCCGGGCGTTGACACCGAGACGATCGCGGTCGAGATGCCGTTCTGGTCCATCACTTCGAGCGACTGGCTCGGCGTCCACGACAGCAACTGGTTCGCCGAGACCGAACCATGGCTGAAACTGATGCGCTCGTGTTCTTCCTTGATGTATTGCGGCGGCAGGAAGTGGTGATGCACGTCGATGCGCCGCGCGGCGGACTTGACCGCAGGCGCTTGGGCGCGGGCGCGCCGCGCGGGCAACGCAGCTGCAGCCGCAAGGCCGCCGGCCAGGAATTGTCGGCGCCCGATGCAGCAGTCGCATCCTGAAAATAGGGTCATGACTTCCTCCCTTGCGGCTCGCCTTTGGGTATGGGCGGTAGCCTTGAGGCGTTTTCCCGCGGCGCACCACTGCGTGCTGCGCCGCATCCGGGAAACAGTTACTGTCGAGACAGCGCGACGGGTCTTGTTAGTTCCCCGCGCGCGTCATCGCCGCAGTCATGATCGCCGTATAGCCCGGCTCGACGCGCACATCGACCACTGCGACGCCGCCGGCATCGACGGCCGCAATCGCCTTCTCGAGCGCCGGCACGAGATCGGCCGGTTTGGTGATCGGGCCGAAGCCGACGGCGCCCTGGGCGCGGCCCATGGCGGCGAGGTCGACTTCCGGCTCCGACATGCGCTGTCCGATCCATTTGTTCTCGACCGGCCGGTTCCGCGCGCGCGCCATCCGCTCCTGATGCAGTTCGTCGTTATAGAATGAGCGGTTGTTGGCGAGCACGAAAAGCAGCGGGATCTTGTAATGCACGGCGGTCCACACCGCGGTGACGCCCATCAAGAAGTCACCATCGCCACAGATCGCGACCGGCAGCCGGCCGGTGCCTTTTAGCGCGAGCGCTGCGCCAACTGAAATGCCCGGGCCGCCGCCTACGCCGCCGCCGCCGTCCGAGCCGATGTAGTCGAGCGGGTGCTTGAACGTCACCCAGCTCTCATCCCACGACAGCGGCAAGTGCGTGTAGGTCACCGGCCGGTCGCCGAGCACTTTCTTCAAACCGCGCGCGATATGCTCGTTGGTGAAACCGGTCGGCTCCTTTTCGGTCTTGGTGTGCGCACTCGGCACCGCATGGGGCTTGCTGCTCTTCCCGATTTCCTTGACGAGATCCGGCACAACGAGATCAGGATCGGCGGAGAGCAGCAGATCGATAGGGGGAAGAGCTTGATGGTCCATGCTCCAGCCGTTGTGGATGCGGTGATCGAGCGAAATCTGGATCACCTTCACCGACGGCGAGGGGCCGTAGGAACGCAACGCACCGGCGAGATCGACCCAGTCGAGGCTCAGGATCACATCGACGTTCTTGAGGCCTTCGACGCTGTCCGGTGAGATCGCCCGCGGCGCACCGACGTAGAGCGGATGATCGGTGGGAAAGGTCGCGCCGATTTTCAGGTCGGTCACTACGCGCGCATTGAGCGCCTCAGCGAGTGCTACGCGTGCGTTCCACGCCTCCTCACTGCGCGAAGCGCGGCCGGCGAGTATGAGCACCTGCTTGGCGCCCTTGAGCATGGCCGCCGCTTGCTTGATCGTCTCGGCCGGCGCAGCGGTCCCGACTGGCGGCATGTAGCGCGCGACGTCGATCGCTGGCAGCGGCTCAGAGACTTTCGACTCCTGCAGCTCGGCATCGAAATTGATGTAGACTGGGCCCTGCGGCACGGTGTTAGCGATCCACGTGCCGCGTAGGATCGCTTCGCGCGCCGCGGCCGGCGACGCGGGTTGGTCGTCCCATTTGGTGTATTCGCGAACAAGCGCGCCCTGATCGCGCGCGGTGTGAATCCAGTCGATCCAAGGCCGGCGCTTGGCGGCGTCGACCGGGCCGGTGGCGCCGAGCACGACGACCGGCATGCGGTCGCACCAGGCGTTGAACATCGCCATCGAGGCGTGCATCAGTCCGACATTGGAATGCACCGCCGTGACCATCGCCTTGCCGGTGACCTTGGCGTAGCCCTGGGCGATGGCGACTGCGGCTTCCTCGTGCAGACAGAGCAGCATCTGCGGCGTCGAATTGCCCAGATAGTTGACGATGCTGTCGTGCAGCCCGCGATAGCTCGCGCCGGGGGTGAGCGCGATGTACGGAATGTCGAGCGAGCGCAGCGCTTCGGCGATGACGTCCGAGCCGAAGCCCGGCGCATTGGCGCCGGCCGGCGTCGGACGTTCGAGTCCCGCAACTGCCGGGTCGGCGGAGTTTTGGGCGCGGGCGATCGCGGATGAGGGAGGCGTCATGGCGGGCGTTCCTTGGGGTTGTTCCTTGGGGTAGGGGGCGGGGCAGTTTCGTGGGTCTGATCCAACCGGATCATGAGCCTTTGCGCAACCGGGCGAGAAGTCCCACGCCCGCATAGCCGTCAGCCGGCTCCATGCCGATCTTGCGCTGATAGGTGCGCACCGCAATGGTGGTGGCATTGCCGATGCGCCCGTCGGCATCGCCGATATCGTAGCCAAGTGCGCCAAGCCGGCGCTGGATTTCCTGAACGTCGGCGAGCGTTGGCGCCGGTTCGCTGCCCGGGAATTTCTGCACGAAGGGTTCGCCGCCCACGCATCTGTCGCCCAGATGACAGAGCCCGAGCGCATAGTTCACCGACGGGTTGTAGCTCTTCACCGCAAAGAAATTAGCGCCGACCAGAAAGGCCGGTCCGCCCGGCACCGGTGTCCATAGGCGCGCCGTGGCGCCCGGTTGCGGATAAACCTCGTCGTCAGCGCGGTGCACGCCGAGCTTTTGCCACTCGGCATAGCTGCGCGAGCCGCCGCGTGCCTCGTGGGGCGCACGCACCTCGTAGCCCCAATGCTCGCCGCGTCGGTATTTGCCGCGCTCGACGAGGTAGCGTGCCGTCGAACCAAGCGCATCGTCCGGCGCGCCGAACGGTGAGATTTTTCCGTCGTTGTTGTAGTCCATACCCATGTGCAGCCAGACCTCCGGCATCCATTGGGTATGGCCCATGGCGCCAGCCCAGGAGCCCATCATTTCGTCCGGTGTGCTCCAGCCGCGCTGCACGATGGTGAGAGCGTTGATCAGTTCGCTCTGCCAATAGGCACGCCGGCGCGGCTCGCCCCAAGCCAGCGTGGCGAGCGACGAGAACACCAGCCGCATGTGGTTCTTGGCCACGACCGGATCGCCGAACGCGGACTCGATGCCCCAGACGCCGAGCATGATGGAAGGCTCGACGCCGAAGTCCTTTTCGATGCGTTCAAGCAGCGCCGCGTATTGCTTCGCCTTTGCCTTGCCGGCGGCAATTTTCCAGTCCGACGTGACGCGGTTGAGATATTGCCAGAGCTGTACGTTGAATTCGGGCTGATTCCGGATCGCTTCAAGTACGCCCATGTCGGGACGACAGGTGCGCATGACGCGCGTGTACGTCTCCGCCGTGATGCCGCGCGCCTCGGCCTTCGTCCGAAATGTCGCGATCCACTGATCGAAGGCCATGCC
This sequence comes from Xanthobacteraceae bacterium, assembly GCA_049584975.1. Lineage (GTDB taxonomy): Bacteria > Pseudomonadota > Alphaproteobacteria > Rhizobiales > Xanthobacteraceae > BOG-931. The sequence goes on from JBAUYV010000054.1 coordinate 5,207, forward strand.
TGTGGTGGCGGCCTTCGCGTTCGCGGTCTTCGGCAACATCAGTCCGGCAATGCCGCCGGTGATGGCCCCTAGCACCGTGCGTCTCGCAACGCTCGGCAGTCCTCGTTCTGTGCCCGCGGGCTCTTGGCTCATCGTCGTCGTCGTCGGCCGAACGCTCATTGTGGACGGGCAGCGCCACAGTAGGACCGGGTCCTTGCGCATTCGACGCGAGGGTGCCGGTGGAAGCGGGGGTACTCGGCGCGGCGCCGTTATTTGGCGAGGCAGGGGCCTGTCCGTCAACCGGCGGTGTGGCCGCAGTCGCTGACGCTACCGCGAACATGGCGTCGTTGACGACCATGCCGCGCGCCCCGATCAGCCGCTCATAGGCTGCCACCAGCGTCATGTAAGGATTGACGAAAAGCCAGCCCTCGCGCGTCGGCACCTGTACGTCGAAGTGCAGGTGATAGGTGGTGCCGCCCTGGTGATCTTCGTAATTATCCACCGCGCCGATGACCTCGCCGGCTGTGAGCGCTCGCCCGCTCACCATGCCGGCGGCGTCGAGCAGGTGCGGGTCCATGTGCAGATAGCGGAAGCGGATGTGCTCGCCCGGCGCATTGACGACAAGGTAGAGCGCTTGATCGCCCGGGTCGCGCAGCACGAGGCCGTCGCGCACGGCGACAATGTTGTGCTGATAGGGCTCGCAGCGATCGGCGTCTGGGCTGCGCAGCAGGCAAGACCCGGGCCTGATGTCCTCGCCCTGGTGGCCGAGTCCTGCGGGGCATTGGCTCACGGCAAAATAGCGGTGCTCGCAAAAGTTATCGCGCCAAGGATAAGCGTAATTCCTAGACTCGTCGCGAAACAACGGGATCGAATTGACTTTGCAGCGGTAGCTCGCGTCTTTGCCGCTTCCGCCCAGTGAAACGCGGCCGGTGAAATCGCACTCGCCCCAATTCATGAAGACCTGCGAGTTCACGTAGGACGGCGCTTCCGCCATGGGAAAGCGGATTTTGGCAAACACCGTCGGATCGCCGCGGCCGGCCTGGCCGTGCATGCCAGTGCCCCGAAGAAGGTCGCCGGGTGCGTAATAGGTGAAAGTCGGCGAGACCTTTTCCGGCCGGTCGATGGTTTGCACGGTGATCTGGGCCGGTTCGTGCTGAGGAGCGCCGCCGACGATGTTGAGAGTTTTGAGAAATTGAATGCCGACCTTATCGGCGTCACGGCACGACAGTCGGCGGTCGTGCCTGCTCTCTGTGCACATCATGGTCACGACGTAAGGCACGCCAAAGCGCACGAACGTGTAGCGCAGATGGTTTTCGACCATCAGGCGCCGGATGCCGGGAAATTGACTCTCGAGTTCGGGAATCGGACTGCCTTCCGGCGTGGACGGTGCGTCCAGTTCGTAAATGACCGACGAAGCGGAAATCTGCGCATCGATGGCCTTGCCGAACTGAAGGCTGCCCGAGTCCTGCGGCTGCAACAGAATCGATGCGTCATAGCCGGCCGGCCCGGGAAAGAAGAACACATTGGACGCGGTGAAGCCGCCGAAATATTTGCTCCGATCGACCGCTGCGCCTTTGCTCGCCGCCTTATCTTTCAGGAAAGCCGCTGTATCGAATGGCAGCAGAACCGGAATCGGACTGGCTGCGATGTTTGGAAAAGCGCTTTGCGTCGCTTCGTTGAGGCGCGCCAGCGTATTGGCTTTTGCTCCGTCCGGATGATCCTCCCCCAAGAGCGGAGACAAATCCGAAAGTGCGGTGTGCACCGCCGCCCAGTCCACATCCACCGACGAGACCCGGGGGCTCTTCATTTCCGGGATTGCGGCGGGTGGGGCTGCTGCCGGTTTTGCTTCTTGTGCTCCGGCTTGCTGCATGACGGCTGCAGCGGCCAGAAGGCCGGCGAGACAGCAAGCTCTTAGAGGAAGGCGCAAAAATCGAGTCCCCGTATATTTGGGTACCATCATCCGTCATCAACGCCCGACTTGCCAAGGCGATCCCGCCTCAGTTGTGGGGAGAACTACGGAAGTGGTTTCCAGCGAGGTTCGATACAGGCGCCCGGACCCTGAACAAATATTCAGAATCCGATGTCTTAATCCTTGGCGCGCTCGACGTAACTGCCGTCGGCGGTTTGCACTACGATCTTGGTGCCCGTGGTGACGAAGGGCGGCACCATGGTGCGCACGCCGTTCGACAGCATCGCCGGCTTGTAGGAGGAGGAGGCGGTCTGCCCTTTAACCGTGGGCTCGGTCTCCACCACTTCGAGGACGGCCTTCGGCGGCAGCTCGATGGCGACCGGCGTGCCATCGTGCATGCTGATGGTGACTTCCATCTCCGGTTGCAGATAGGCCGATTGATCGCCGATGATGTCGGCTGGGAGCGCGACCTGGTCGTAGGATTCCATGTTCATGAAATGGAAGCCGTCACCGTCCTCGTACATGAATTGGTGCTTGCGGTCCTCAACGAAGGCCCGTTCGACCTGCTCGGTCGTCTTAAAGCGCAGCGAGACCTTCACGCCGTCGGCGATGCGCCGCACGTCCATCTGTGTGACCGGAGTGCCTTTGCCGGGGTGGATATTCTCGGTGGACACAATAACCCCAAGCTTGCCGTCGATCTCGACGATATTGCCTTTGCGCAATGAGCTGGCGATGACTTTCACGGCTTCCTCAACTGTTCTTTCGAATCCCGGCGCAACATAGCGATCTTGGGCCCTATCGCCAGACCTATTCCACTCATCCGCGAGCGGGGATCGAGCGGCCGGGCGGTTTTCTTAGCCCGAACCCGCTCGGCCCCGGTTTGTCGGGGGACGAGGGGCAGCGGCTTCGATACGATTGCAATGTGCTCTAGCTATTTGGTCTTTTAGCCGCGGACAAGTTAATGGCGGACAAAACGCCCCGATCGTCGCCCTTCTGGGCCCCCCACGTGCACGCCGACCGGCGGCCTTTCCTTTTGGCCCGTGGCAAGATCGTCGCCGCCTTGCGCGCCTGGTTCGCCGCCAATGATTTCGTCGAGGTCGAGACCGCGACGCTACAGGTGTCTCCAGGAAACGAGAGGCACCTGCACGCCTTTGCCACCAGGCTGACGGCGCCGGACGGCGCCTCTTCGCCCCGCTACCTGCGCACGTCGCCTGAATTCGCCTGCAAGAAGCTCCTTGCCGCGGGCGAACGCCGCATCGTCGAATTCGCCAAAGTGTTTCGCAATCGCGAGCGTGGGGCTCTGCACGCGCCGGAATTCACGCTGGTCGAATGGTATCGGGCCGGCGAACCCTATCAGGCGCTGATGAACGACTGCGCGGCCATTCTGGCGCAGGCGGCGCAGGCGGCCGGTACGCGGCAGTTTTCCTTTCGCGGCCGCACCGCCGACCCGTTCGCCGAGCCCGAGCGGCTCAGCGTGGCCGACGCGTTCGAGCGCCTTGCCGGCATCGATCTGCTGGCGACGCTCGGGAGAGGGGAGCCTGACCGTGAGCGCTTGGCTCGCGCCGCGTCGGCGGCCGGCATCCGCATCGCCGATGACGATAGCTGGGGCGACATCTTCAGCCGCGTGCTGGTGGAACGGATCGAGCAAAAGCTCGCCATCGGGCGCCCAACCATTTTGGACCGGTACCCGGCGGGGCAGGCGGCTTTGGCGCGGCCCGCCGCCGACCCGCGCGTTGCCGAGCGTTTCGAGCTCTACGTCTGCGGCGTGGAAATCGCCAACGGGTTCGGCGAACTCACCGACGCTACCGAACAGCGCCGCCGCCTCGAACAGGAAATGGCGGAGAAGCAGCGCCGTTACGGCGAACGTTATCCGCTCGACGAGGATTTCTTGGCGGCGCTGGCGCAGATGCCGGATGCATGCGGCATTGCTCTGGGCCTCGACCGTTTGGTGATGCTGGCGACCGGCGCGTCGCACATCGATCAGGTGCTGTGGACGCCGATGAGCAGTGACCTGTGATCCTGAGGTGCCCGGCGCAGCGCCGCGGCAAATTCAGTGGCGCTCCTGCGTGGGTTCGAGCTCGAGCGCCAAGGTGGGAGCGATGCGGTCCCAGATATGGGCGAAAATACGCTTCCAGCTCTCGCAATAAACGCTGGGATTGTCGAACCGGCGTTCGGGAGACCAGCGCTGCGCTAGGTGGCCGCCGCCGCAGGCATCCAAATACTCGCATTTCAGACACGTGTCGCACAAATGGGTACTGGCCTCGAAGGCTTCGCGCCAGATCGGGTCGTTGCGGACGTCCTTGATGGCATTGCTGCGGACGTTGGTTTTCGACGCGGTCGAGCCGTTGCCAGCGATCCGCAGCACGTCGAGCGGTTCGAGCGAGCCGTCGGTCATCAAGGTCACGGTCTCCACCGGGCCGAGGCCTATCGTGTCGGAAAGCGACAATTGCCCGACCAGACCGCGGATCATGGCATCAAGCGTGGCGATGCGAACACCGCGCTCGGCATATTTGTCGAACCAGACATCGAACAGCCTGATGAAGTAATCGTCGATCGGCGGCGGGTTGTCGGCATGGGTGGCGTCGGGCGGCAGGATGTCGAATTGCGTCATACCGAGTTCTTCGACCACGTAGGCTAGCACGCGCTCCGGATCGGTCCCGGGATTGCACACCGAGATCAACGCCGGCTCGAGCCCGGCCGCGCGAAGGCAATCGATTCCCTTCAGCGTCTCCGCCAGGGTGCCGTGTCCCTTGAAGTCGACACGGTATTTGTCGTTGATTTCCGGCGGGCCATCGAGGCTGACGGTGACGCTGACCCGGTGGACCTTGAACATCTCGACCCACTGCGGGTCGATCAGGATCGCATTGGTGGTGACGCCGCGCGCGATGACGCATCCGGTGCGTTGTTCAATGTCGCGCAATTTCTTCAGCAGGGCATCGAACCGGCGCTTCGGAAATAATAGCGGTTCGCCGCCGTGAAAGACCAGCAGGAAATGATCGAGCTTGAAGTCGCGAATGTGCTCCTCGAGCCGCGCGCAAAACGCGTGCTCGGAGTCCACGGTCAGCACCGCCGGCTTGTTGTAGACCTCGGCGTCGCGAAACCAGTAGCAGTACGTGCACTTGATGTTGCACCGGGATGCGAGCTTGACCAGCACGAAAGTGAAGGTATCAGACGGGGCCAGCAATACCCTTGGGCCGTGCAGCAGGCTCTCCGGCGCGGTGACGGCGCTGTCCAGCTGCGTCATGGCTCGTCTTTCCCTCGACGCTATGCGGCGCAGCAAGACGGCCAGCCCGCATAGCCACCTGCAATCTCATGCCGCGATTTGTCGCGCGGCAAGGCGAAAAGACTCAAAAGAATAATGGCGTCGACGCGCCGGCTGTGCGTCGGCGCGTCGCCGAAACGCTCAGTAACGGCCGTAGTGCCGCATATAGTAGCGATGATAATAGCGGCGATAATAGTAGTAGGCCGTTTTCTCGAGCGGAGTGATCGCGTCGGCCGCAGGCGTCTGCGGTCCTTGCTGGATGATGCTGTTGAGCGCCGGATTAGTCGATTTCAGCACCACCCCGGCCTCCGGGGCCGTGGCTGCCTGGGCGCCGGCGACGCCGAGCACGAAGGCCACCCCGAAGCCGATGCCGACCCCCGCGAGGCGCTCGACAAGGCCGCGCCGCGACAGTTGGCCTTCACTCAATTGCTTCTCAATGTCACCGACGTCCAACCGTTTAGTCGTTGAGTCGTCATTCATGGTTGTTCTCCCGCCGTGGAAAGGTCGCCCCTGACTGTGACGCCGCTATTACACCACTCTGACACCTTAGATTGAGTCACTTGGTAGCCTATACCACCTTTGGCGCATGCGAAAGTGACATTGGAATGATTTCTCCGTCTGTTACTTCGCATACTTCCTTCACTACCGGCTCACCATCACGTTGAGGATGGTGGTCGTTCCCTCCTGGACCTTCTTCATCGCCGCCTGCAGCGCGCCTTTGAGCTTCGCGGGGTCTTCGACGCGTTCGCCGTGCAGGCCGAAATGCGAACCGAGCTCCGAGAAGTCCGGAGCGTTCAGGCGCGAGCCGAGATGCATCTTGGCGCTTTCGGCCGCGCCGTCCGGATAGTGATGGACGTGGCCTTTCTGCATCGCCATGTAGCCCTTGTTGTTGAACACGACGATGAGGATGGGCAGGTTGTGATTTTTGGATGCGCCAAGCGCCTGGATCAGCGGATTGTAAAGAAATCCGCCGTCACCGATGAGCAACGCCACCGGCCGCTCGCGCACGGCGAGCTTCATGCCGAGCGCAATGCCGACGCCCTGGCCGAGGCCGCCGAACCCGCGGAAGAAACTGTGCGGCGTGGTGAAGGGCAGGTGCTGACGCAGCACCGGTCCGTGCATGATGGTCTCGTCGACGATGATCGTATCGCTCGGCAAGGTTTCGCCAAGCGTGTCGATCAAGACCAGCGGATCGATGGCCTTGCCGTTGGCGCCCTTCGCTTTCGCCCGCTCGGCTTTCAGGCCGGCGACGAAGGCATCGTGCTCGCCTTTCCACTTCGCTCGCCGCTTGTTGATCGCGTCGGCGTCCAGTTTGGCTGCGCGTGCCGCCTCAGTGAGGGCTTGCAGGGAAGCCGCAATGTCGCCCTCCAGGTAAGCGTCAGCGTGCAGGTTCTGATAGAACATGTGGCCTTTGAACTGATTTTCGTTGATGGCGACGATTGTTCCTTTGGTGGGGCGCACATGCGCCGGATACCAGGGCACCCGGCCACCGACGAGGAGAACCAGATCGGCATCCGCAAGGTATTTATAGTTAGCAACCCCTAAATAGAATGGATGGTCGGTCGGGAAATTGGCGAAGTTGGCGCCGCGACTCCACGTCACTGGCAGCGCTAGCTGATCGGCAAGCTCGACAAGCGCCTTGAAGGCTGCCGGATCGCGCCCCGATTGTTCGGCGACCACGATGGGATTCTTGGCCGCCAACAGCAGGGCCGCGACCTTTTCCACTTCGCTCGGATGCGCCTGGACGCGCGGCGCAAACGGAACATCGCGGTCGTCCGCCGGCGGCGTCCACTGGTGCAGCATGTGCTCGAGCGCGACGTTGAGGTAGATCGGCCCCTTGGGGGTTCGCTGCGCCATCTCGCCGGCGCGGATCACCTGCCCGTAGAGCGTAAAGGGGCTCGTCACCGGACGCGCCGACTTGGTGATGTTCTCGACGTAACGCTCGATACCTGCGATGCTCAGGCCGCCGTACCATTGCTGCTCGATGTCGACATTGGGATCTTCACCAACGGTCTGCGATTCGCCCGACATGACGATCATCGGCACTTCGGATTGCATGGCGCCGTGGACGCCCATACTGCCCTGAAGCAGCCCCACGCCGGCGTGGACCAGCACGGCCTGTGGCCGCCCGGTGATCAGCGTGTAGCCGGTCGCCATGTTGACGGCGAGCGTCTCGTGCCAGGAATCGATGTAGGCTGGGCCCGCGCGGCTGTCGAGCTTTTGCCGCACCAAAGCTTCCCAAACGGGTGACCATTCCGATCCCGGCGACGACATGATGTAGTCGATCTTGAGCTTGCGGAACGCCTCCAAGATCGCTTCCCCGCCGTCTATGTAGTTTTTCATTTGAATTTCCTTACTGCTCGGCCGTGCGCTCTAAAGGGCGCAAAATCAGGCTCCTCCGTAACAACGGCCGACTTGCTTGCCAAGTGCCGCATCAAGCATAAGGGCCATGACCCATGCCATGACCCATTGAGGCGAGGCCGCCATGATTGCCCGCAAAAAATCCCTGCGCCGACCGGCCGAACTGGCCGATGCGGGGTTTGTTGCTTTCGACCGGCTGGCGGCGCTGCGAGAGGTCGCGGCGCGCTACGCGGTCGCCATAACGCCGGCCGTCGCCGACCTGATCGACCCAAGCGACCCGGACGATCCGATTGCGCGGCAATTCGTCCCCGATGTGCGGGAGCTGCAGCCGGAGCCGGAAGAAAGGGACGATCCGATCGGCGACCATGCCTTCAGTCCAGCCGAAGGGGTCGTCCATCGCTATCCCGACCGGGTGCTGCTCAAGCTTGTGAACGCCTGCGCGGTCTATTGCCGCTTCTGCTTCCGGCGGGAGATGGTCGGGCCGGCGAGGGGAGGGCTATCGCGGCGCGCGCTGGCGGAGGCGCTGGATTACATTCGCGCCCGCCCGCAAATCTGGGAAGTCATTCTGACCGGCGGCGATCCGCTCGTACTTTCGGCGCGCCGGTTGAAAGCCGTGATGACGGAGCTTGCGGCCATCGCCCACGTCAAAGTGTTGCGCATCCATACGCGCGTGCCGGTGGTGGCGCCGGAACGCGTTTCGGTCGCGCTCGTGCGTGCGCTCCGCATCAGCAAGAAGGCGAGCTTCGTCGTGCTGCACGCCAATCATCCGCGCGAACTGACCAAAAAGGCACGTGCGGCCTGCGCGCGGCTGATCGACGCCGGCATACCGATGCTGGCGCAGACGGTGCTGTTGCGCGGCGTGAACGACGATGTGGAGACGCTTGGAGCGTTGATGCGGGCGCTGGTCGAGTGCCGGATCAAACCTTACTACCTGCATCACGCGGATCTGGCCCCCGGCACCGCACATTTGCGCACAACGATCGCGGAAGGCCAGGCGTTGATGCGGAACCTGCACGGCCGCTACTCGGGTTTGTGCCAGCCGGCCTACGTGCTCGACATCCCGGGCGGGTATGGGAAGTCTCCAGTCGGGCCGAACTATCTTTCGGCCGACGGTTCCATGGTGCGGGACTTCATGGGCCGCACGCACCGCTACCCGCCGCAGCGGTGATGCGTGGCAAATCCGGACGTTATGCCACCTCGGCGAAGAACACCGACGTCTCGAATTCGTAGCCACAGGTCTCGCAAGACCAAGTGTGACGCACGCAACGCTCGTTCAGATATTCGGACCAGTCAGGCGCCAGTAGCCAGTCGTTGCACTGCGGGCATCTATTCTTGGCGTACGCGACTGTCCGAGCCTTCTGGACGGTATCGGGGTGCAGGGCCATACCCGTTTCCTTCCCGAATCGCCCCTCCCTCAATGGCGACTGTAGGAGTGTTCTGTGGCATCGTCATGACCAAGCGGCGTCGCTGGAACGCACATTGCGCGGAACCCTCGCGCTGGATCGGCAGCGGTTTGTTGCGGTTCCGCTGACTTTGCCATAGATTTTTCAAGCGGGTCGGGCGTGGAACTGTCGTGATCGGGTTCGCGTTCTCGAATCGGTGTGGTGACAGGATCGGCTGCAGGAGGATGTAATGCGGGCAAGATTTGCGGTCGGGACAGCGCTTGCGGCATTTGCGGCGGTCTCGCTAGTCGGCGGTGTCGCATCCGCAACGATCGGTCACACGACCGTTTCGACGGCGACCCGCGCTTTCCCCACCGCGCCGGCAACGCCCCCGCTGATCCTAGCGCAAAATCTCAGCAGCCCGTTCAGCCTGCCGGAAATGCCCGAACCTCCGGTCTCACCAATCAATCCGGGCACCTTACCGGGGACCACCTCGGCCATCGGCGGCAGTGCGACCGGAACGAACCCGATCACCGGTCTGCCTTGCAACGGTTCGGGCTCGATCTCCGTCAGCGGTGCCGGCGGACTCCCCGGGACCGCAACGCCGCCGCCGGGCCTCAACGAAACGCTTGGACAAATTCCTGTCGGCACGCCGCCGTTCACCAGCATTTACGGGTCGCAATCGAATCTCGGCTCGTGCTGAGGCTGGTCATCTGCTGCTGATTAATAGCCCGTCGGTCCGAACACCTTTATCCCGAGCTTTTTCTCCATTGCCCGGCCGAAGCGGTACTTCATTTCAGGCCCCTCGTAGCTGAAAGGCGGCGGCCGCCGGTACTCCGGTTCGGCGTCGACGCGCAGGCGGATGAAATAAGGTCCGGGCGTGGCGTTGATCTCCGGCATTCGGCGTTCGAGTTCCGCGGCATTGTCGATGCTTATCGCACGGTGAATGCCGGCGCCGCGGGCGATCGCCGCATAGTCGGCGCCATCCTGGTTGACCATCGGCATGTTGGACACGGTCTGATAGCACTGATTGTCGACGACGAAGTGCTTCAGGTTCTTCGGCTGCTGGCCCGCCTCGGTGAGCAGGCAGCCGAGATTCATGCTGAGCGAGCCGTCGCTGTTGAGCACCCATACCGGCGTGTCGGGGATAGTGAGCGCAAGTCCGAGCGCGAAACTTGCGGCAAAGCCCATGGCGCCGTGCATGTAGAAGGAGTCCTCGCTACGGGTGACCGCCCACCACTCGTTGGCCGCGGTGCCGAGCGCGCACACCACCACCGCCTCGCCACGATGTGCCGCCAGTACCTTCATGGCCTCGTTTGTCTTCATGACTTTTTCAGACCGAGCAGTTTTTTGGTCAGAAACAGCACGAAGGGCCGCTTCTGCAAACGGTGCCATTCATAGGCGTCGGGGATGGTTTCGATCTCGTCCGTGCTGTCGATGACGCGGTAGGGGAAGTCATAGGCCTGCAGCAACGGGATGGTGCGCCGGCCCTGAACCTCCTGGTAGATCATGTGGTCGTCGATGGAACCGCGCTCGCTGACGACGCAGAACACCGGAATGGCGTGGCGCAGGCAAAGCGTCGCCATTTCGCCGGTGCAGGTCAGCAGCCCGGTGTTGCCGATGATGGCGGCCGAGCGCACTCCGCCAAAGAACGCGCCGGCGCAGATGGCGATTGCTTCGGCTTCCCGGCCGACCGGGATGTGACGCATGTCATTATCGCGGTCGACGCGCCGGATCAGGCCGTTGAGCCAATCGTCGGGCAGGGTGGCGGCAAGGCGCACGCCGGCTTTCACCAGTTGCGCGTGAATTTGATCGTTGACGTCCACGGTTTGCAGCACTTGGACGCCTCCCTCTCGCTAGCGAACGTTCATCGAATTCGCCTCTGCACGAAATTCAGGTCATCAGGCCGGATTGCCGGCCTTGATGGCGGAGCGCAGCGCCGCCGACACGAACCGGCAGCGCTCGTTGTAGAGCGGTGAGGTGCGAAACTCTTCGGTCCGCGGATAACTCACCTCGATCGGAATGTCCGCCGTGACGCGGCCCGGCCGGGAGCCCATCACCACGATGCGGGTGGACAGGAAGACGGATTCGTAGACGCTATGGGTGACGAAGATGACCGTTAGGTTCTGCCGGGCAAACAGTTCAAGCAGCTCATCGTTCAGCTTCATGCGGGTGATTTCGTCGAGCGCCGCGAAGGGTTCGTCCATCAGCAGGATTTTCGGCCGTGTCACCAGCGCCCGCGCGATCGACACGCGCATCTTCATGCCGCCCGACAATTGCCGCGGGTAGAGATGGGAGTACGACGCCAAACCGACGAGCGCTAAAGCTTCGCCCACCCGTTCCTTCGCCTCGTGTTTGTCTACGCCGGCGAGCAGGAGTGGGAGCTGCACATTGTTGGCCGCGTTTCGCCAGGGCAGCAGTGTGGGCTCCTGGAACACAAAGCCGAGCGCCGGTTCAGCCACGCCCTCGGCCGTGTAGGTCGATTGTGGCCAGTCGATCGTGCCGGATGTCGGTGAGGCGAGACCGGAAATCAGCTTCAACAGGGTCGATTTCCCGCAGCCGGACGGTCCGAGCAGACTGACGAACTCGCCTGGGTAGATCGTCAAATCAACGCCCGCTAGCGCAGTCGTTCCGCCACTGAAGGACTTGGAGA
>JBAUYV010000055.1:0-48649 GCA_049584975.1 Xanthobacteraceae bacterium
GAAGACCACATAGGTCACTGGATCGAAGATTACCTTCACATCATGTGGATTGTACCCGGACCCACTGAATACCGGATCGATCTTTTTCAGGACCCTCTTCGCGGCCCGCAGACCGGCCCTTGCGGCCGTCTCGCGCAGCGCATTCTCGATCTCATCTAGCTTTTCCTCGGCTTGTCCCAGCCTGTTCTCTTCAGCTCGCAGAGCGTCAACAATCGAAGATGGTTGCTTGCCCGCGAAATATGGTCTTGCCTCCGAAAGATAAAACAGGTCCTGGCAGTGCGGGCATACGCACAGAATATCTCCGAGTTGCCCGAATAATTCTGCGAGCTTAGCTGCCATCTGGTCAGTCTCGCGGTTGAGTCAACTTAAATTTAACAGCACCAGATTCTACAACTTCCTTGATGCTCCGTTGCTTCGCGGCTAGACGAGCCGCTCCCGACTTAACATCGACAAAGTGGATCGAGTCCACTCGCCGGCGAGCGCTTAGTCCAGAGAAGATCAAATAATCGATTGGTTCAAATAGAGCCCTGCAATCACCCGGCGCATATTCGAAGCTAGCGAACGACGGCACGATCTTTTCCACAATCTTTCCAAGATTGACGGCCTGGGCCGTAGTCTGTGCACGCTCCGTCATCCGAGCCTTGGCCCGGCTCAACTCGTCTTTACGCTCCCTGATCGCCTCGCGGATGGCCTGGATCGCGGCCAACGCCGTCTCCGGCGGGGCTTCACTAATCGAGAAGAGAGTTGCATCGGCAAGTCGAAACTCCTCCAGGCACGTCGGGCACGTGCCCATAAATCCCTTATTCCTCTGAAGTTCCGAGATCAGTTCTCTGGAAGACCTCGTCATTAGCGCTCCCCCCTGCTCTCGATTCCTACTTCTTTCGGAGATTGATATTCGTCCCACCACATGCGCAACGCACCTCTTCCCTCGTGCGGCGTTCACGCGTCGCCTTCTACGTAGGCCAACGCCGCGGTGAAAAAGCGCTCGCGATTGACGCTATCAAGAGCGTTCGGGTCCGAAACGAGCGGCTGAAGTAATTTCAAAGTCGCTGCGCACTGTCCTTTCACTTCAGTCGATGCAAGGCGCTTCGGGAGAGCGCGCAGCTCACTCAGATCAGCAAGCGCTTGAGCCTTGGCAAGTCGCGGTGTCGCGGCAGTAGTAGTGGCCGCCAAGCCGTCTCGCACCGAAGTATTCGCGGCCAGTGCCGCTAGCGGAGTTAGCCCCAGAATGGAGCGTTTGGCATTTACGGCTGCGAGCACCTTTGCGGTACTCCACTCCGTGATCTGAAGGCCCGCAAGGAGCTGATCGTGCGCTTGCGCTCTAGCCCTTTTCAGCGGATTGATCGCTCGCTCGCAAGCATTCGCGATTTTTTGCAAAGTAATTCGTACGGCATCAACGTCGTCGAGCTGCAAGAGAGCTTGAACCTCTCGCGCCCGGTCGCCTGGAGCCGACAGCACGTAGCGAATAAGCTCTCGTCTGGACAACGCGAACTCTGGATGGAGCGCGACTTGACGCAACGCTTCCATCACTGCCGGTGTGCTAGGCGTTACGGTAGGGGCCTGCGCATCCTTTACAGAGCGTTCGATTGTTACCGGCTTTTCAAGATTTGGAACCTGAACAGTCAGTTTGACGCGCGCTTTGTCAGGTCGGTTCCGGCTGTCAACGTGTGGTCCGTGGTCCTTGAGCGAGATATCCCCCGTGCCTTTTCCTGATAGGCGCGAGACATTTCCAGTCAACCCAAATTCCAATGCATCTACGATACCGCTCTTGCCGGTTCCATTCCGGCCGCATATGGCAAAATTTTCACCCGCAAAATCTATCGTGAGATCGCGTATGCCACGAAATTCGTGGACCTCAATTTTCAGGACCTTGATCATGACGTCGTACTATCCGGATCATCCGGTAGCAGTGCCGCCTTGATTGCAGTCTCAGTCAGACCCTCCTCTTCAAGCAGCACTGGCAGGAGTCGAGCCACAACGTCGCTCATCGCCGCGTCCTTCCCCAATTCATTGAGGAATTGCTCGAACACAGCCCTTGGAATTTCGGGAATCGCTCTGCGCACCCGCTTAGCCATGTGAGCAAGAATAGCCCAATAACAACCTATGCGCGAGCAAATTTAAGGCTGCTGCAATCGCAAAGAGGAGGAGCGCGTCCGAGCGGTGTTGCGGGCGGAGGGGCTTTGATCCCGTCAGCGTCGCTTTGAAATGCTATCGCGATTTCGTTGCGCTGCGCGCGCAATAAGGCGGAGAACCCTGTCTCATCTGCGCGAGCTACTAGCCCGCTGGCCTAGCCGCCCCTCACGGGGCGGGCAAGCCATGCTTCTGCTACAGAAGAGTGCGCGGCTATGTTTGCCAAGTCCCGTTCCAAGATTGCCTACCTGCCTCAACCGCGCTCTTAGGACGCTCCCACTCCGACGCGTTCCCTTTGCGCAATGTCCCGCCTGTTCTGCTATTGTTCCGGGGCAGCCGGGTTGTTTTCCCCAATCACGACAACGCGATCCACATTCTCCCCGAGGCTGTGTATGATCGCACGGGGCGCGGGGTCATTGTATGGCGAATAAGCGAATTTTGCTGTTGGAGCCTGGATACAAGAACAAGTATCCGCCACTCGGGCTCATGAAAATCGCGCAGTATCACGGCGCACGCGGTAAGCGCGACCACGTTACCTTCGCAAAGGGACCGGACGCTCGGCTCTCGCGCGAGGCGTGGGACCGGGTATACATCACGACGCTCTTTTCCTTCGAATTCCAAAGAATCTCCGAGACGGTCGACTTCGCCATCGATGCCGTCCATGGACAGACCCAACGCGTCTTCGTCGGCGGCATTGCTGCATCTCTTATGCATGCGCGCTTCTTGGCAGAGCCTCGCTGGCGCGGCGTCCGTTTCATCAAAGGTTTGCTCGATGGAGCGCCGGCACGAGCGCTGCAGCTTGATGAATTTGACGGCGATTTCTACGCCGACGACGTGACCGGGACGCCCATTGAGGACCTTGTTCCCGACTACAGCATCCTCGACCAAATCGACTACCGCTACCCGGTTCGCGACGCGTATTTCGCGTATGCATCGCGCGGCTGTATCCGCAAGTGCCACTTTTGCGGTGTACCGAAACTCGAAGGAGCACAGCGCGACGCCACTCCCCTCACGGAATTCGTTCACGCCGTTGATGAGATGTACGGGCCACGCCGCGACTTGATGCTCATGGACAACAACGTTGTGGCATCAGCCCGCTTCAAGGAAATCATCGCCGAAATTCGCGATCTTGGCTTTGTCCGCGGCGCAAAGTTAAAACGTGACGGAGAGCGTGTTCCCTCTCTACGACGCGTTGATTTCAATCAAGGAGTGGATGCGCGGATTCTCTGCAAAGATAGAATGTATCTTCGTGAATTATCGTCGATCTGTTTGAGCCCGCTGCGCATAGCATTCGATCATCTTGGTCTCAAAGCGCCATACGAGACAGCGGTGCGTTACGCGCATGAATTCGGGCTCAACGACCTCTCCAACTACATGCTCTATAACTTTCATGATTCTCCCGCCGACCTCTTTGAGCGCATGCATCTAAACGTCCGCCTCAATGAAGAGCTTGCCATACGAATCTATTCATTCCCAATGCGGTATCAGCCGACTGACTTGCCAGTGCGCACGCACGTCGGCCCGAAGTGGAATCGCTATTATCTCCGATCTTTTCAACTCGTATTGCAGGCGACGCATGGCGTTGTGTCCGGCGAGCCCGAATTCTTCAAGGCGGCCTTTGGCGGGACCCACGAAGAATTTGAGGACATTCTTTCGCTGCCTCACCACATGATTTTCAACCGCCATTACTACGAACGGTATGAAGGCCGCGCTGAGCTGGACGAGTATCGTTCTACACTGCACAAGCTTTCCGATTCCGAACGGGCCGAATTGCTCACGTTCTTATCGAGTCGGATGCCCGCGGAGTATTCTCGCACGCTGAACGATCTGCCTCATAATGTGCGCAGCGTCGCGAACTTCCACGTCCCCATCCCAAAACATCGCGAATTCGAAATTACGCGCATACAGCGCAGTCGTCTCAAGGATGAACGTACTGCGCAGATCAATATGACCGACGAAGAAATCGTTGAGGATGCTGGACTGGAAGATGATACACCCGTGGTTCAGATCTCGGCCAAACGCAAGGTGAGGAAGAAGGCCGCGTGATGAAAGTCGCAACTTCCAAGACGCCCGTACCTGCACGCGAGCGGATAGAACTAGACGACATTCGGGTCGGAAAGGACGTGATAGAGATTGTTACGTCCGGTATGTACGTATCGCCGGTCACGGTATTCCGCGAATACGTGCAAAACGCCGCCGATTCGATTGATGCAGCACGATCGAGTGGCGTTTTATCGCCGCGCAAGCACGGCAGAGTAGACATCAGCTTTGACCAGAACGCTCGATCAGTCTCGATCCACGATAATGGCATTGGTATCCCCGCGCGGGATGTAATCTCAACCTTGGTTGCGATCGGCGCATCACCCAAGCGCGGATCGAACGCAAGGGGTTTCAGAGGCGTTGGTCGCTTGTCCGGCCTTGCCTACTGCCGAGAGCTGCAGTTCAGGACCAAGGCGCTGGGTGAAAACACAATAACGACTCTCTCTTGGGACTGCCGCGCGCTGCGCGAACGCCTCGCAGACGCGGCATTTGGCGGAGATTTGCGACGCATAATTGCCGACACCATCTCGGTATCTCGTGAAAAGTCCGATGAAGTCGAGCAGCATTTTTTTGAGGTTCAGCTCAAGGACATCGCGCGTCTACGAAACGACTTGCTCTTGAACGAGCGGATGGTCGCTCACTACCTATCTCAAGTAGCCCCTGTCCCATTCTCGCCAGAATTCTCGTTCGGCACGCAGATCGAGAAATATCTTGCCGATCGAGCTCCGAAACATCCGATGGAATTACTGGTCGCCGGCGAGCAACTCTTCCGTCCACACCGCGACGAAACGATATTTGCAGCGACAGGACACAAACTCCGCATCGAAGGCATCGAGTTCGTGCAATTCCCGAACGTTGATGGTGATGTTGGTGCCGCCGGCTGGATCGCGCACCACGAGTATGTGCGAAGCATCCTACCCACCTTAGGGGTGCGCGGTCTGCGCGCTCGCGTAGGCGACTTACAAGTTGGCGACCCAAACCTCTTCGATGAAATTTACAAGGAGCCGAGGTTCAACGGATGGACGATCGGCGAAATACATATCTACGATCCCCGGATAGTGCCAAACGCTCGGCGAGACAATTTTGAGGTCAACCACCACCACTACAATCTTCTAGTTCAACTTGGCCCCGTAGCAGCCAAGATATCGCACCGTTGTCGATCAGCTTCGGTGTCACGCAATGCGGAACAAACGATTATAAAAGCTATCGCAGAGGTCAACGGTCGACTGAAGCAGAAAAAAAGCATCGACCGGGCGGAGTTATCACGCCTCAAGGCTTCGGTGTTGCGCTCGAAAGCTAAAGCGGGACGCGTTGAGCCCACGAGCCGAGCGCAACAACTTGATCGGTCTCTTGATCAACTGTTGAAGAAGCTTGCCCGAATTACGGGGAAGCGTCGCTCATTGCTGGTGTCTCTCGAGGAAGCGGAAACATTAGTGGCGAAATACGTCACCAACCGAACGCAAGCGGCAAAGCTATTGGAGGTGCTGCGCCGACTCAGCAGCTGAGATGCTGATTTCAGTTATGCGTTATTTTTCCTTCTCTCCAGTACATCTTTCAATTTTTTCGACCGTTTCTCGATTTCCTTAAGCTCGTAGATAATTTTGTCACGAATGCTCTTGTTGGATTCAAGCAGATCATCTTCCGTATCGTTCAATACGATCCAATCTCGGAATTTCTTTAGTTTCTTAAGTGCGTAGTTCTCTGAGCCGGCATCGACCGCATTTTCATACGCATCTTCGAATGTCACCTTTCCTTCCATATAGCGCTTTAGGTTTTTGGCCGGTCCGGCGCAGATTGTCGGAAGATGGCCTCGCAACTCCACTGCCTTTGGAATTTGCTTCGTCTTCACTTGCTCGACAATGAATTTGTCAAAGCCCGCGTAGTCTTTACGGATCTTGTTGATTCGGTTCGAGTGAAGATATTCGTCGTAGTAGCTCCAGTGATCGCGATCGTCGTCATTTTTCATCATAAATTTGTAGACGTTGATCAGATGCTCGGCTTCGCCCTTCGGGATACTCAGTTCGAGCGCAACCGTCGGCAATGGGATATCCTGCTCGACATGACGGCGGTAGAGAAAGCCCGCTTTTTCATATGGCGCCCAGTCCTTCTTGCCCTTGACGTGGTACTGCCCCAGAAGCGCGAAGACGAGCTTTTCGTCGATATTGCCGGGCAACACCGTGCAGGGCACCTTGTTCCACTTTATTGGGTCTTTCGTATAGAGGTGACGATACGCAGCCAAACGACTGTTACCTTCGAGGACAACCAAATCACCGTCGCGGACAATCAAGGGGTCGATCAGTCCCCCGTTCGCAGTGATGTCGTGGACCAATTCCTTGACGTGTTCGAGGGACTGCAGCTGCTTGCAAATCTCGTCCTGGTCCGGAACATGCCCGTCGTGTCGAACCAACGAGTAGATACGCGGATTATCGACATAGAAATTGAGCTTCTTCTGCTCGATCTCTCGCGATTCCGTCGGGACATCTTGATTCTTTAGCCGCATGACACCCGCAACCGCTTTCGCGGCGACCTTTTCAAGCATTTACCGTCTCCATTCCTAGAATTTGTTTGACTATCTTCCCAAAATCGTAGTTAGCGCGCTTCTTGTATTCCTCCGCGGAGATGTCGGCTTGGGCGAACTGCGCCGCCAAGCGTTTGGCGGCCAGCAGCGAATCGACCCACTCATCTACCGTGTCGCGGCAAATCAAATTCCAGATGTAACAGGGCTGATCTTGCGATATGCGATGAATCCGATCTTGGGCCTGTAGGTAGTCATCCAGGCTGAATGAGCGATCGTAAAAAATCGCATGATTCGCCACAGTCAGCGTAAGACCTTCCTTGGCTGCTCCTGGCGTCGCGATCAGGACCTTAGTTTCCTTATCTTGTTTGAAGCGACGGATGGCATCATTGCGGTCATCCATTGATCGCTGGCCGTGAACAACCGCTGGATTGTAAACCTTCAGTTGACTTGCGAGCCATTGGGCGTTTTCGACAAAGTTCGTCCAAACGATCGCCTTTGAGCCTGCTTCCACAGCGCTTTCAAGAAGCGATAGAAGCTTTGGCAGTTTGCCGGGGGTTTTCGAATAACTTTGATCCACTAGATGAGGGTTTGATGCGACCTGCACCAAGCGCAAAAGCCGCTTTAGAAGGTCTTCCGCGTCGTCTTCGATTAGCTGGCCGTCGCGAGTGACTTCTGCCCGGACCTCATATTGAAATTTATCGTACAGCGCCCGCTGATCATGTTCCGCGTCGACTTGCACGTTTTCAATCTGCTTTTCAGGCAACTGAATTCCCGACGACGCTTTGGTCTCGCGAACAGTGAACGGCCGAATTTTATCAAAGATCAGGCTTAGCTCATTTTCAAATTCGCCGCGCTTCCGATCGTCACTCCAGAGATCATTTGAGAGATCAAGCTTTTGACGGAAATCGGCGAAGTCCGTTCCAAGGGATTTTCCTTCATCGAGGAAGAATATCTGCGACCACAAATCATACGGTCGATTTGCAACCGGTGTCCCGGTCATGATTACACGCCGCACAAATCCTGACGAAAGGCTGTGAAAGACCTTCGCCAGTTCGGACTCCGGATTTTTTATTTTTTGCGCCTCATCGAGGATTGCTGCCACCCGACGAGTTTTCAGGAACAATCTAAGACGGCGCTGCTCAGATTTCATCACCTCATAGTGGGTCAAATACACGCGCGCCGGGCTGTTCAGTGCAAAGAAATTGGAGGGTCGCCTTTGGTCGAGAATGCGTGGCCTAATGTACGTGTGCGCTCTAATCTCTTCCGACCAATTCTCGATTAATCCCCTTTTCGTTACGACCAAGACCGAGTCGACTACGTTTGACTTCAGCCATTCAAGAGCCAGGTCCACGCCTATCTTCGTTTTTCCGAGACCTTGCTCGTGAAATATGGCTGCATATGGCAAGCCCTTTACCGCTTCCACAGCGTCGACTTGATACGCATAGCCGGGATGGCGAGCGTCAAGCCGGATATCGGATCGTGGTTTCAGCAATTTCAGCTCTTACGCGAAGGGCAACACAGTCACACGCACTGTATCGTGAGACCCGTTCTTTAGTTCGTGAACTACGTTTCTTGCCCTTTGCTTGAGAAACCACGGAACTGCCAAATAGAACGAAGTGTTCGGATACAAGGCCAGGTGATCGAGGAAGGCAGCGATTTGCCGCATTGAGCGATCGTCTTTGAAATCGTTCGGCGTCTTGGCCTCACCTATCACACGAAAGGTTTCTGGTACATCTTGAGCAAACACATCAGGCTTATGCCCACCGATCATCGGCGGCTGATTTGGGCCGTAGCTGCGATGGTCAGCGAACAACATGATCCCACGCTTGGTCCGATGACGAGATTCAACGGTTGCGAGCAAACGTTCGACTAGCTTTATGTGTTGGGCCGACTCGCCGGACATTACGTTCCTGCATTAAGGTCTTTTACAAATCCCTGCAGCGCTTCCAGTGCGTCGTTTATATATCTCACGGCATCGTCGTCGGGATTGGCCCTAAGACGAACGACCTCTGAATACTGTACTTTGTCGATTGCCTCGGTGAGCGCTCGTGACAGCTGGCTAATCGTTGCTCCCTTGAGCGTTCCACTTAACTCGGGCTTCTCTAGAACGTCGAGTGCAGCTTTTACGTCCTTTTTGATAAATACTTCACGCGCCTTCTTGTCCGGTAGTATCCGGGGCAACCTTCGAACTTGCTCTAGGTTTTTGATGTTTCCTTTTACAATCCATTTCGCGAAGTCTTTTATTGTGAACCCTGCCTGTAAAATGGCGTCTTTGACTTTGGTATTCTGCAACTCAACAAAGCCGCTATATCTTTCTGGATCGAAATCATTATCCAATTCTTCGCAGACCTCGCGGTAATAGTTCTCCATGTCTGAATATGCTTGAATCGAGGTCGTAACCTCTCGCCTGTTACCACCGCAAAACGCGACGATGCGATCAGGAGGCATCATTTCCTTGTACTGTAACTCCCACAAATATTTTGCTTTTGAATACGCGTCCCATTGTCTGGGCCCGACCAAATGTGCCTGCAGGCGAATGGCGTCCACGTCCACCGCATTCAGACCGTCATGCACCAACGCCGGAATTTTTGTCCAATCGCCGGCGATCTTGTCTTTAACAAACGATCGATAAATGTAGAGACGGGTGTTGCCTTCTATGCAGACAAGCTTTCCCCCGGAGAGCTTATTGACAATGATCGGCTGCATTATGCCGCCATTGGTCAAGATCGAGTTCTTGAGCTTTTCGGGAGTCGGAGCGCCGCCCTGGCCGTCCGCCGAATCGGTACCACCCGCAACGTCGAGCGCTAAAGCAATTTGCTCGTAGGTGGGTTCTCCTTCGTAATTTTCCAAGAATCGCCGAATGCGTGGGTTGGTGCGATCCAATTCCACGTCATCAACCGGCAATAGCGTAAGCTTGCCCGCGCCCATGACCTTTTCCCCCACAGGGTGGTATGGGAGTAACTTATAGACCATCCAAAGTTGTGGTGCGAATCTAAGGTTGCACGTGACCGGTGCAGCTTCTGCTAACGGTTACTTTTGTCGCACCAGTATCCGCTTCACATCTGCAGCGGATTTAACCGCAAAGAGCTTATTGTCCCGAGTATCCATCCGGCGCGAGCGAAGGTGCCTGACTCTAGACGCTAAGTTCTTGCTTTGTTCTCCGTGCCTCGCGACGCTTCTGACGATGGCCAACTCCACTCGGTGGGCCTACTCGAACGCCTGCGCTCCGAGTGCAAAGACCTCTGCCCTGGTGCAAGATGCGCCGCAACGCCAGCAAGTGACATGACCGAATCCATCGACCACCCGCCCCATTATGGCAGCAAGGACGATCCTTATGAGGCGATCAAGGTCGTCGAGGCATGGGGTCTCGACTTTCATCTCGGCAATGTCGTGAAGTACATTTCGCGCGCGGGGAAAAAGGGTGACATTCTGGAGGATCTAAAAAAGGCCCGTTGGTACCTCGAACGCAAAATCGAAAATCTGGAGAAGGCAAAGGCAAAATAGATGTCTTGGCTCTCGGAAGCGGTTCACCACCACCCAGAGACACTGTCAGCAGTCGCCGCTTGTGCGGCGGTCGCAGTTACGCTCACTGGCGTAACTTTCCAATTTTTCATCGGACGCACACAGGCTAGAGCCGCCTTAACGGCAGCGCAGGCGGCGCTGGAGAACGCCAAGAACGGTCAAACGTCCGCTCAGGCTGCGTTGATAAATGCCAAGAATGCGGGACGATATAAGATCGCCGAATCTCGTCAAGCTTGGATCAACAAAGTCATTGATACGATCGCTGAACTTAATTCAATAGCAATGGCTATGGACGCTAATGTCAAATTGTCGAATGAGCAGAACTTGGCCCTTGGAGCTTCGCGGACTCGGCTTGAGATTCTACTCAATCCCGATGAGGCCGATACTAATTTGCTTCTCGCGGCAATTGACGCCATGTACGATGATGTAGATCGAAAAAAAATCGATGCCGTTGTTACGATTGCCCGGCGCCTATTGAAGCGCGAGTGGGTGAGGATAAAAGACGAACTCAGCCATATACCTAGCTAGGTTTGTCAACTAGATAATCGCCCCAACTGGCCTCAGTATCCCTTCAATCTGTGCAAGGGCATCTTGGTCATTCGAGAATATTCTCCCCCCGCGGGCAAAGCATGATCGGGAGACGAAAAAGAGACAAATTATTGCGGCGGTCCTTTAAGCCATTGAGTTTATGGCGGTCCCGAGAGGACTCGAACCTCTGACCTTCGGTTTAGGAAACCGCTGCTCTATCCTGCTGAGCTACGGGACCAATGTATTTGTTAGATATTGAATTTTACTTTGTGAACGCGTGTCGCGCGGCACGCCTGACGATTTCTAATCTAACAGCTTTCGTCCATCAGGTCTGTCCGTTACCGAACATTGTTCGCACGTAGCCAGGCGCGCCAGTCACTGTGGTGATCCGGCAAACGCCGGGGGGTCGTTCGATAAGCTCGCTTCGCCCTCCCATCCTAATAGCTGCCGTTACCCCTCCCAGACATGCATGACAGTGGCGAGTATGATCCGTATATCGCGACTGAATGAGCGATTGTGCGCGTATTCCACATCGAAGGCTACCCGCTGCTGATAGCTTGTGGTGTTGCGGCCACTGATTTGCCACAGGCCCGTCAGGCCCGGCCGGATGCTGGCGTAGTCGGCGAAATGCTCGCCGTACAGGGGGATTTCCTCGGGAACAATCGGCCGCGGTCCCACGATGCTCATGTGTCCCATGAGCACGTTGAAGAACTGCGGTAATTCGTCGAGGCTGGAACGGCGAAGAAACCGACCGAGCGCCGTGATGCGCGGATCGTTTCTGAGTTTGTGCGTCATCAGCCATTCCCGCCGCGCATCTACGTGAGTCGCAAGATATTCCCCCAGCACTCGCTCGGCGTCGACTGCCATGGTGCGGAATTTGAGACAGGTAAATTCCCGGCCGTCAAAACCGATGCGGCGCTGGCGGAACAGGACTGGTTCCGAGCATTCCGTGCGCACCGCGACGTAGAGAAATGCGAACATTGGCAGCAAGGCTGCGAGCGCCGCCGTCGAGGCAGCGATGTCGAATATACGCTTTGCTGCGGCCGCAGGAATCCCCGCTATTTCCAAGGCTGCGATAACGCACCCCAGCGCAAAGATCAGCTTACCGATATCCCCGGGAATGTCGTTGACGTGGCTGGGCCACTCCTCCGCGAACCGTTCACGTCGATTTTTAGGTAGCATACGGACAGCGCAATCAATGATGTGCCGAATTATCCACGGCGTCCATGCCTTGAATTCGTCCGTCATCTGTCGCGAGATCGCAGTGCCGAGCAGGCCCAAAATGCCTAAGATGATGATCCAGACCAGCTCCATGCCAACCTCCCCACATTAGGCATCAGGTCGCGGATAACCTGTTCGATGTTCTTCGACCCTTCGGCAGTTATTCGGTAAAATCGACGGCGTGGGCGTCCCAACAAGCTCGGGTCTCCAGCCTCCCAACGGCTTTCGAGCCAGCCCACCTCCTCTAATCGGATGAGGATCGGATATAGGGTTCCAGAAGCCAGCTTTGCGTGCTTTGCGATTTCCACTCCCGATAGCTCGGCGGCGGGCGAAGCCATCAAGGCGTTAAGCACCTTGATGGTCTGGTCGGATAATCTGGGCCGCTTACTCATAGTAGAGATATCTACATAGGGTGATTTTGCCGTCAACCCCCGCAGTAGAGCAAACGTGAAAACCCCAATAATAAAGGGGCTAATACGATGTTGACGTGTTCATGTTCTGTTCTAATTGGTGAGCTTTCACTTAAGGGACTGATAGATACTCATCGAGATGGCCTCGATAGACTTAGGAAACCGCTGCTCTACCCTGCTGAGCTGCGGGCGCGGAGGATCGTCTCCAGGGGCTCTCCACACATCGGACCAAGTCAACGATCACCTTAAAGAACAGACGGACGGCTGATTATCGCTCGCCTGGAGTTACCGGCTCGTGGTGGTGATCGTGTTCATGCGAGTTATCGTGGTCATGATCGTGATGATGGTGATGGTGCCTGTGATCGTGCGCATGGTCATGATCATGCTCGTGATGATGCAGCCGCTGCCTGGGGCGCGGGCCGCGCGGGTCTTCGCTGAACACCAGCGACTTGATGGTCACCGGCACGGTGTATGACGGCATGCGGATGCGGCCGAGATCGATGTAGTCGAAATCCCACAGCACCACGCCATCGATGACCAGGAGTTCGCTCTCGATCTGCAGTTCCTCGCGCAGGATATGGCCGAGGGTCTGCGCCACGTCGCCGTCGAGCATGATGAAGGCCGGCTGCTTTTTGGCGAAACGGTCGGCAAGGCCATGCTTGATGCCTTGGGCGAAGGCGAGAAGCCGCTCGTGCGCGGGCAGGCCGGTCCAACGCAAGGCAAGTGCGATCTCACGGTCGCTGTCGGCAATATCGAACGCCGTGATGTGATTACGGATTGCGGCGGCGAGCTTTTCCGGATCGATCGTCTCCTCGCAGACGAAGGGCGGCTGCAGCACCTGGAGATTGCGGCGCGGCAGCAGCGTGCCCGGCGCCGAAATGTAGCTGGTGTTGCCGGAGAGCTGCACGCTGTATTCGGAGGCGCCGAGCGCGGTGGCGCGGATGCATTCGCCAGCGGGCAGTACCGGCCACGGAAACGCGCCGGCGTCGATGCGCGCGCGAACGGCGCGGCCAAGATGCGGGCCCATGTCGCCGAAATCGCGATCCTCGCGCCGATAGATGTATTCGCCCACACCGCCGGAAAACATGATGCCGTCGATGCGGCCAAGATCGGCAATCGGATCGGTCAGATAGAGGTGCTCCACATCGTGCGGCATAGGCCGCGCCGTGAGCGCGGCAACAAGGGTGTCGGCCATCACGTCGGCGACTTTCTGCATGTCGGCGGGGTCGATCGCATCGCCGCGATTCCAGGAGAAGCCGGCGCGCTTGGCGTGGTGCTTTCCCGCCGGATCGAGGCGCACGATCCTGCCGTTCTCGACCACTTGCAGACGGCCGCCGATATGCACGGCCGCGGTCGCGATCACCTTGCCCTTCTCGACCAACGCGAGCTTGGTGGTGCCGCCGCCAATGTCGATGTTGAGGATGCGCTTGCCCTCATCGCTGGAAACCCGCGCCGCGCCCGAGCCGTAGGCTGCCAGCATCGATTCCATGTGATGGCCCGCGGTGGCGGTGACGAATTCGCCGCCCTGCTCGGACAGGATCGCGGCGATGCCCTGGGCGTTTTCGCGGCGTAGCGCCTCGCCGGTAAGAATGACCACGCCGGTATCGATGTTGTCAGGATGCAGTTTGGCGGCGTCATAGGCGTCATCGATGATGGCGCCGAGCTTCGCGTCATCGATGCGCTCCTCGCTCTGGTATGGCGTCAGTGCGACCGGTGACTGGAACAAAGTCTCGCGGGAGACGACGTAGTACCGGCTGGTCAGATCCTCGGCGAGGCGGCGCAGGTGCACGCGCGAGAAAATGACCTGGGTGCCCGACGAACCGATGTCGATACCGACCGTGGTCAGCGAGACATTGTCCTGGCGCCAGAGCGGATTGTCCTCGAGCGGGACTTCGTCGTTCTCAAAATCGTAGTCATGATCGTGGTCGTGGTCGGTGTCTTCGCCGTGCACGTGCACGAGGTTCTCGCCGTAAACGTGGTCGGCGAGAGTGTGCCCCTCCGGTTTCTTGTCCTTGTTATCTTCGGCGTCGGACATCTCTGTTCCTTTTGACCCTTCTTGCACGGCCGCAGGACTTTATTCTCGCGCCGCCGTCGTAAGGTCAATCTCCTCATCGCTGGGCCCGCGGTCGGCGCCGGACTGACGACTGGGCAACAACGTCGCGGTGAGCCGCAAAGCGGAAACCGGCGATAAGTCAGGCGTTTCAAGCCTTTGCGCGGCTCACCCGAGCCCGTCCACAGGCGCTTTTCGAACGAATCGGCATGCGGCGTAGGTTTGCGCGCAATTGCCAGCGGGCGGAACCACGCATGGCCGCAATGCGCTTTCACGCCGATCTGCATGTCCACTCGAAATATTCGCGAGCAACCAGCCGCGATCTCGATCTCGAACACCTCGCCGCCTGGGCCGCCCGCAAGGGCGTCGGCGTGGTCGGCACCGGCGATTTCACCCATCCGGCCTGGCGCGCCGAATTGAAAGACAAGCTCGTTCCGGCGGAACCCGGCCTGTTTCGCCTGCGGCCCGAAATCGAGCAGGCGATCGCCGCCCAAATGCCTCCGGCGTGTCAGGCGCAGGTGCGCTTCATGCTGTCGGTCGAAATCTCCACGATCTACAAGAAGGGCGAGAAGACCCGCAAAATCCATCATCTGATTTATGCGCCCGACTTCGCCACGGCCGACCGCATTTCCGAGCGCCTCGCCCGCATCGGCAATATCGCCTCTGACGGGCGGCCAATTCTCGGCCTCGACTCGCGCGATCTTCTGGAAATCACCCTCACATCAGATCCCGGCGCCTATTTCATTCCGGCGCACATCTGGACGCCGTGGTTCGCCGCGCTTGGCTCGCAGTCGGGCTTCGACTCCATCAGAGAATGCTACGGCGACCTTGCCGATCACATCTTCGCGGTCGAGACCGGCCTGTCCTCCGACCCGCCCATGAACTGGCGGCTGTCGATGCTCGACCGCTATCGCCTGGTCTCCAATTCGGATGCCCATTCGCCCGGAAAGCTCGGGCGCGAAGCGACGACGTTCGATTGCGCGCTCGACTATTTCGCCATCCGCAAAGCGCTCGAAACCGGCGACGGCTATGTGGGCACCGTCGAGTTCTTTCCCGAGGAAGGGAAATATCACCTCGACGGCCATCGCAAATGCGGCGTCAAGCTTTCGCCGCACGAAACGCTCGCCCATGGCGGCATTTGCCCGGTCTGCGGCGGCCCGATGACAATCGGCGTTCTGCATCGCGTCGAGGCGTTGGCCGACCGCAGCGAGGAGGAAGCGCTGCCTCCGCCGACGGCAGGCGAGGTATCCAGCCTTGTGGCGCTTCCGGAAGTGCTCGGCGAGCTCGCCGCCACCGGGCCGCAAAGCAAGACCGTCGAACGCAATTACGGCCGGCTGCTCGCATCGCTCGGCTCCGAACTCAGCATCCTGCAATCGGTGCCGCTGGAAGACATCGCGCGCGCGGATTCCTCTCTCGTCGCCGAAGCCATTGCGCGGTTGCGCGCCGGCCAAGTGATCCGCGACGCCGGCTACGACGGTGAGTACGGCGTGATCCGTCTCTTTCAGAAAGACGAGCTGCGGCGGCACACGGCCGGAGGGTTGCTGTTTGAGGAACCGGCGGCAAATCCTCTCCCTGAAAGGGGGAGGATAGCGCCAAAGGCGCCCAGTGGGAGTCCATTTGCGGCGCCATCCGACCCGCACCCGGCTGCTGCGCGGTCGACCTGGCCCTTGCAGGGGGAAGTGAAAGAAAGCTTCGGCGCTTTCGCCGGACTCGATTCTGATCAGCGTGCGGCGGCGGCTATCGTCGATGGCCCGCTTGTTATTGTCGCCGGGCCGGGCTCGGGAAAAACACGCACGCTCACGCAGCGCATCGTCCATCTCGTCGCTGAATGCGGTGTCGCCGGCGAACATTGCCTCGCCATCACCTTCACCCGCCGTGCCGCCGCCGAAATGCGCGAGCGCCTGCACCAGAGTCTTGGCGCGGGCGCCGACGACATTGCGGTCCACACCTTTCACTCACTCGGACTCGCGATGTTGCGCGAGCACGCCAACGCGGCCGGCTTGCAGCGTGGATTTCGCGTCGCCGGCGAAGCCGAACGGGTCGCCGCGCTGGCCGCGGCGCTCGATCTGCCGCAACCGCGCGCACAAAGCCTGATCCGCGCCATCTCCAAGTCCGAGCGGACAGCGATTGCGCTCAGCGGCGAAGTGGCGGAAGCGCGGGCCGCCTATCAGAAAGTTCTCACCGTCAACAACTGGATCGACTTCGACGATCTGGTCGGCCTCGCCGTGCGCTTGCTCGAAGGCAATCCCGACATCGCGGCGCTCTATCGCGAGCGTTTCCGCTTCGTCTCCGTTGACGAATTCCAGGACGTGGATGCGCCGCAATACCGATTGCTCAGGCTGCTGGCGCTGCCGCCCAGCGGCAATCTCTGCGTCATCGGCGACCCACATCAGGCTATCTATGGCTTTCGCGGCGCCGACGCCTCCTGCTTCCAGCGTTTCCGCAGCGACTATCCGGGCGCAGTCACCGTGGCGCTCAAGCGCAATTATCGTTCGAGCGGCACCATCGTCACCGCCTCGTCGCAGATCATCGGCGAAAATTCAGACACGGCGAACGAGCCGATCGCCGAAATCGTGCGCGACATGCACGAGCGCATTACCCTCCATGCAGCGCCGAGCGAGCGCGCCGAGGCCGAGTTTGTCGCCGCAACGATCGAGCAGGCGATCGGCGGGCACAGCTTCTTCTCGATCGACAGCGGCCGCGCCAGCGGCCAAGCCGGCACGCTTTCCTTTGCGGATTTCGCCGTGCTCTACCGCACCGAAGCCCAAGCCGCGGCCCTCGTCGAAGCCCTGGCGCGTTCGGGCATTCCGTTCCGCAAGCATTCCCACACCCCGCTCGGTGAGGAACCGGCTGTGCGCGCGCTGCTTGATGCTTTCGCATCGAGCGCCGGATCGGATCATGACCTCGTGGCGCGCCTTAGAAGTACAGCGCAGCGGCTCGCTGCTGAAAAAGACGAAACTGCCGCCGTCGAACTTGCCCTGCAACGGCTCGCGCCCCTTGCGGAAACCTGCGGCGGCGATCCGGCCCGCTTTCTCGACGCCGTCGCGCTTGCAAGCGACGCCGACTTCTGGGACCCGCGCGCCGACGGCGTGGCGCTCTTGACGCTGCACGCCGCAAAAGGACTGGAATTCGCCTTCGTGTTCATCGTCGGCCTTGAGGACGGCGTGCTGCCGCTGCACTGGGGTAAGGCGGAGAGCCTTGACGAAATGGCCGAGGAGCGCCGCCTGTTCTACGTCGGCATGACGCGCGCCAAGGATCGCCTCGTGCTCAGCCGCGCCCTCAAGCGTGTTTGGCGGGGCCGCGTGCGCGAGCAAAAGCCCTCGCCGTTTCTCGCCGCCATCGAGAGCGAATTGGTCAGGCAGCAGCAAGCGCAGCGGCGCCGCAAACGCGACGACCGCCAGCTCAAGCTTTTTTAGATGGCAAGCTTGCGGGATAGATGGTGCGGCTCAAAGGCCGCACGCGTTGTTATTCGTGCTGACCTTCCGCGCGCTGCTCATCGCGCGTCGGCACGATGCTTCCGGCCGCCAGAAGAAACCAAGCAAGAAAGATGTACCACGCCGAATTGCCGGTCAGGCCGGGAATCGGCAGTGAAATCGGCAGCGCGGCCAGCACTCCGAGCATGGCCAAGCACCAGGCGATTACGAACAAGGCGATGTTGGGAGCGTGCAGCGTCATGTTTCTTCCCTTGAAGAGTGAGGCGCAAAACGTCGATACGCGCGCAACAACAATGTCCGACAATATTTAAGAATCGGGAAGCGGTTCCGTTCTGAAGGGCGGATTTTCGCCGCATAGCCCCTTGTATGTTTTCTGAGGGTAAAAGGGGTATTAAGTATTTGTTCGTGCCGCAGTCGGCGCCGCAGACCTCAACAATAACGCCGAAATGCGGATGGCTAGATTCTTCGCTGGAGCATGATCTTTTCGGAAAACCGGTATCCACTTTTCCGGATCATGCTCGAAATATTATGATTACGAAATGCTTTCAGAATATTCGGCGGCGAGGCGCAAGCGGCTCACGCGACCGGCAGCACGCTGACCGACACGTCCATGCGCTGTCCGCCGGAGCCGAGGATCACGCCGTCGACCGGCGCCACGTCGGTGTAGTCGCGCCCGATCGCCAACACGACGTGATCCTCGCCCGCCAATATTGCATTAGTGGGATCGAGCCCGATCCAGCCAATCGCCGAGCCGCACCAGAGCAGCACCCAGGCATGCATCGCCTCGCTGCCCTGCAGCCGGGTCGGGTCCTTGGCGGGCGCACTACGCAGGTAGCCGCTCACATAGGCGGCGGGCAGGCCGATACCGCGCAGCCCTGAAATCATGATGTGCGCGAAATCCTGACAAACGCCGCGGCGCAGCGCGAACGACATCGGCGGCGTCGTGGTCACGGTCGTCGCCCCGATCTCATAGACGATGTCGGCCTTGAGGCGGCCGATCAACTCGATTGCGGCATCGAGTATGGGCCGCTCAGGCGGAAAGCTCTCCCGCGTATAGTCGCGGATCTCGGGATCGAGCGATACCAGGCGGCTTGGGAACAGAAAATGCGCCGGCGACAACGGCCCCATGTCGCTCGCCGCAAAAGCTTCTTCGCGCACCGCCTCCCAGGGCGGCGTCGAAGCCGGCGCCGGCTCGATGGGCGCGTCGACCGCGACACGTGCGGCTAATTTTACGGTCAGCGTCTCGTGTGGCTCCTCGATTTCGATCCAGGTAAGGCGATTGCCGAAAAAATCCTGACCCTCGCGGCGGTGCATAGGCTCGGGAATGATCTGCAGCGACGCGAGATGCACGCGCTGGCTGTCGCGATGGACAGGTGTCAGGCGTAACACGTGATGAGCGTGCGCCACCGGTGACGCGTAGCTGCACGTGGTGATCTGCCGGACATCGTAGATCACGCCAGCGCCTCCCACTCGAAATCGGACCGCTCGTTGCTGGTGAGATACGCCGCGCTGATCGCATCCGACAGTTTCAGCAGCGCCTGCTCGACGTCCATGATCAACGCCGCATCGATGGCGGCCGCATCGGCGGTGCGCAAGCGTGTGGCGGTCGACTCGGCGATCTGCTGAACCGGCGACAGGCGGCCGCTGGCGGTACGCTTTGGAAGCGCGCCGAGATGGGTCTCGATGCGCTCGAGCTGAAAAGCCACGGAACGAGGATTGTTCGGATCGAGCATGATGAGGTCGATGACCGGCGCCAGCGCGGCGATCATCAGGTAACGCTGCCGGTAGGTGATCTGGCTGTCGGCAAGCTCAAGCAGCACGTCGAGGCCGCCCTCGATGGTCCCGCTGAAAGCGAAGCAGCGCACCAGCCGGCAGGTCACGAGCGCTCGCTCGATACGGCGGCCAAGCTCAAGGAAGCGCCAGCCTGCGCGCTGGGTCATGTTCTCCTGGGCCAATCCGGAGAGTGCGGCGATGATACGCAAGCCGGCTTCAACACGCTCAGCCATCGTAGTTTCTGGCGGACCGATCGCGAGC
This sequence comes from Xanthobacteraceae bacterium, assembly GCA_049584975.1. Lineage (GTDB taxonomy): Bacteria > Pseudomonadota > Alphaproteobacteria > Rhizobiales > Xanthobacteraceae > BOG-931. The sequence continues at coordinate 19,888 of JBAUYV010000055.1, forward strand.
GGAGCGGAAATCAGGGTGGCGAGATCGTTGATCGCTCGCCACGCGTCGGGCGAGAAGCGGTCGCGGATGACTGATGCAGCGGACCGAGCAGCGCCGGCCAGATAGGGCAACGATCCTTCCAGGTCCGAGCGGGTGAGCGCGGCGCGCGCCATGAAGACGGCCGACGCCTGATGCGTCTCCTCCGGAATCGCGCTCCAGGCGTCGAGCAGCGTGCCGATGCCTGATATCACCGGCGCCGCTGCGTCGTCGGCCTCGGCGAACCGGTTGATGACGGCGCGAACGAGCCGTAGCGTCGCCTCGGCGCGTTCCACATAACGACCGACCCAGAACAAATTGTCCGCGGCGCGGCTCGGCAATAGCCCCGCAGCCCGCTGCACCGGCATCCGCTCCGGATGCGGCAAGAGCGACGTGTCACCCACGGGGCCGTGGCTAAGCACCCACGCATCGGCGGTGGCGGCGCCGCGCTGCAGGCTGACGGCGCGCGCATCGGCATGCTCGGCGATGCGCACGAAACCGCCGGGCATCACCCGCCAGCGCTCGCCGACTTTGGCAAGGAACAAGCGCAGCGTGAACGGCCGCGGCTGCAGGCGGCCGTCGTGCCAGACCGGCATGCTCGACAGCGTCACGGCTTCCTGAACCACATAGTCGACGCCGCGATCGCGGATCGATCGTACGAGCTCGTCGCGCTGCGCGCCGTCGAGTTTGGCGCCGAGCACTTCGCTGGTGAACCGCATGCCCGCCATCGACTCGGTGAAGGCCGCGGCGACGACCATGCCGTCCAGCTTCCCGATCATCTCCTCGCGCACGTCGGGGCGGCCGAGCCACCAGGTCGCGACGTTCGACATTTTCAGTTCGGCGCCGAGCACGATCGGCGCCAGCGCCGGCAGGAAAGCCAACAGAGCGCGCGCCTCGACCAAACCGGCGCCGAGCGAATTGATGATGACGATCTTGTCGTCGCGCACGGCCTGGATAAGCCCGGCGACGCCGAGGCGGGAGGCTGCGTTGAGTTCGAGCGGATCGGCAAAATCGGCGTCGATCCGGCGCAGCAATACTTCGATGCGCCGCAACCCCCCGACGGTGCGTATAAAGACGCCGTCGTCCCGTACGATCAGATCCTCGCCGTCCACCAGAAGAAGCCCGAGATAGCGCGCCAGATAGGCGTGCTCGAAATAGGTCTCGTTCATCGGCCCCGGCGTGAGCAGGCAGATACGCGCGTCATCCTGGCGATTGAGCGCGAACAGCTCCGCCTGGAACGCCTGAAAGAACGGCGCGACGCGCTGGACCCGCGTGGTGCGGTAGATGTCGGGGATGGCGCGCGACAGCGCGAGCCGGTTCTCAATCGCGTAGCCGGCGCCCGACGGCGCCTGCGCGCGATCGTCGAGCACCCACCACCGTCCGTCGGCGCCGCGCCCCACGTCAACGGCATAGAACCGCAAGTGCGCGCCGCCCGGGGGTGCAACACCGACCAGCGGCCGCAGATATTCCGGATTGCCGGCGATCAGGGCGGCCGGCAGGCGCCCCTCGCGGGTGAGCGATGCCGGGCCGTAACAATCCGCCAGCACGGCCTCCAGCAGTTCGGCGCGCTGGGTGAGCCCGGCCTCAAGCTCCTGCCATTCCGACGGCTCGATCAGGAGCGGGATGTGTCTGAGCGGCCACGGCCGCTCCAATCCGGCAGCATCCTCATACACCCGATAGAACACGCCGGAATCGCGCAGATAGCGATCGGCCGCCGCGAACCGGCGATTGATCTCTTCGCCGCCCAGCGCGGCCAGCATCGAGAGGAAGGGATGCCAGTGGGCGCGCACGCGCCCATCGCCATCCATCATCTCATCGAAAATGCCAGGGAGCGGCCGATAGCCCGCAATGAGCTGCTGCAGGGCCGCATCGGGCAGTTCGACGTTGTCGGGTTTGGCGGCCATGGCGAGATGGTTTTATTAGCTCGCGCGCCGCAGATCGATCGTCGTCGGATACTCGAGGGTCGTTTCGAGCGGCGGCACGTCGATCAATCCGCCGGTGTGGCCGTGATCCTGGAAACGCGCACGGCGGCGCCCTTCGGCCTCGTAGGAGTTGACCGGAAAGGTCTCGTAATTGCGTCCGCCCGGATGGGAGACGTAATACACGCAGCCGCCCAGCGACCGTCGGCTCCAGGAATCGATCAGATCAAAGGTGAGCGGGGCGTGAACGCCGATAGTCGGATGCAGCGACGCCGCAAGATCCCACGCCTTGAAGCGCACGCCGGCGACGAATTCGCCGGCGCGGCCGGTTGAAGTGAGCGGCACGCGCCTGCCGTTGCAGGTGACGATGTGACGGCCCTCCGTCATGCCATCGACTTTGACCTGCAGCCGTTCGACCGAAGAATCCACGAAGCGCGCAGTGCCGCCGGGTTGCCCCTCTTCGCCCAGCACGTACCAGGGCTCGATCGCCTGCCGCAATTCAAGTTCGACGCCGGCGCGGCGCACCGTGCCGCACAACGAGAAACGGAATTGGCGCTGCGCGTCGAACCAGACCGGATCGAACGGGTAACCCGCACGCTTGAGGTCGCCCAGGACTTCGAGAAAATCCGCCCACACAAAATGCTCAAGCATGTAGCGATCGTGCAGCGCGGTGCCCCAGCGTACTGGTGCGCCGTCCAGCGGCTCCTTCCAGAACCACGCGACCAGCGCGCGCAACAGCAGCTGCTGCGCCAGACTCATGCGCGCATCCGGCGGCATTTCGAACGCGCGAAACTCGACCAGCCCGAGCCGGCCGGTCGGGCCGTCGGGCGAAAACAGTTTGTCGATACAGATTTCGGTGCGGTGCGTGTTGCCGGTGACATCGACCAGGATGTTGCGAAACAACCGGTCGACCAGCCAGGGCGATATCTTCCGCGTGCCGTTTGGCGGCGGCACCTTGGCGAGCGCCATTTCAAGCTCGTAGAGCAGGTCCTGGCGCGCCTCGTCGATGCGCGGCGCCTGGCTGGTCGGCCCGATGAACAGTCCGGAAAACAGATAGGAGAGCGACGGCCGCCGCTGCCAATACAGCACCAGGCTTTTCAGGAGATCGGGCCGCCGCAAGAACGGGCTGTCGGCCGCATTCAGTCCGCCGAGCACGACGTGATTGCCGCCGCCCGTACCGGTATGGCGGCCGTCGATCATGAATTTATCGGTGCCGAGCCGCGCCAGATGCGCGTCCTCGTAAAGCGCACGCGTGGTGTCGACAGCCTCGCGCCACGACGCGGCCGGATGGACGTTGACCTCGATGACGCCGGGGTCCGGAGTCACCTTGAGCACATTGAGCCGCGGATCGGGCGGCGGCGCGTAGCCTTCAACATGGACCGGCAGATTAAGCTCGGCAGCAGTCGATTCGACGGTTGCAAGCAAATCCAGATAGTCGTTGAGACTCTCGACCGGCGGCATGAAGACGCACAACCGGCCGTCACGCACCTCGACCGCCAGAGCGGTGCGCACCGGCGTGCCGGCTCCGTTTTGCACGGCCCCCGGCTGGGATGCGCGCCGTCGAACGTCGGCTTCGGGCGCAAGTGGCGGCGCGGCCACTTCAGCGCGGGCATTCGACATCGTCCGCGGCGTGACCGGCCGGCGCTCCGGCAACGGCCGGCGTTCGGCAAACGGGTCCGCCGCAACGAGATGCGGGTAATCGACAGGGGCCACATAGGGCAACGATTGCAGCGGCAGCCGAAAACCGAGCGGCGAATCTCCCGGGATCAGATACAACCGGTCTCGGCGCGTTTTCCAAACTTCGCTCAACCAGCCGGCCTTTGCTTGCGCCGACCAGCGCTGCAGCGGCAGAACAAAACCGGCCGGCTGCCCGAGATGCACGTCGAAAAGCCGGAGGATGCGCGCGCGCTCAAGCGGATCGTCGATCTTGGGGTCGCTGGGATCGACGTTCTCCGGAATCAGACCTTGCTTGATCATCCGGTCGGCGGGGTCCTCATAAGCCGGCTGCACGTAATCCGCCATTATTCCCAAACGCGCCGCAATCCCCTCGGCGAATCGCTGTGCGTCGCCGAGCGATGTATCTTGTTGCGGCACCTCGCGCGCGACCAGAGAGGCGTCGCGCCAGATCGGCACGCCGTCGCGGCGCCAGTAGAGCGCGAAGGCCCAACGCGGCAGCGGCTCGCCCGGATACCACTTGCCTTGACTGTAATGCAGGAGCCCGCCGGGTGCGTAACGATCGCGCAGGCGCCGGATCAGATCATCGGCGCGCTCGCGTTTCTTTTGACCGAGCGCGGCCGTGTTCCACTCCTCCGACTGATAATCGTCCACCGACACGAAGGTCGGCTCGCCGCCCATGGTCAGCCGCACGTCGTGCGCGGCAAGATCGGCGTCGACCATTTCGCCGAGCGCGTCGAGCGCGGTCCACGCTTCGTCGGAAAACGGCGCGGTCACACGCGGCTTTTCGGCGATCCGCGCCACGCTCATCTCGTATGAGAAGCCGACCTCGCAGGGCTCAACCACTCCGCTGATCGGCGCAGCCGAATGGAAATGCGGCGTCGCCGCGAGCGGGATGTGCCCCTCCCCGCACAGCAGTCCGGAGGTGGCATCGAGCCCGATCCAGCCAGCGCCAGGCAGATAGGCTTCGGTCCAGGCATGCAGGTCGGTGAAATCATGCTCGGCGCCGGCGGCGCCTTCGAGCGGTTTCACATCCGGCCGCAGCTGAATCAAATAACCAGAGACAAAACGCGCCGGCAGACCGATGAGCCGCAGAATCTGCACCAGCAGCCACGCGGTGTCGCGACAGGAGCCGGCAGCGGAGCCGAGCGTCTCTTCGGGCGTCTGCACTCCCGGCTCCATGCGGATGACGTAGCGGATCAGGTGCTGCAGACGCTGATTGAGTTCGACCAGAAAATCGACGGTGTTGGTCGGCTTGCGCGAAATGGATTGCACGAACTCTTTCAGGCGCGGACCAGGAGGCTCCGGCATCGCAAAGACCGTAAGATCCTCATGCAATTCCGGCGGAAACTTGAACGGCCAGACGTCGGCGTACGGTTCGACAAAGAAATCGAACGGATTGATCACTTCCATGTCGGCGAGCAGATCGACGTCGATGGAAAACTCTTTGGTCTTTTCGAGAAATACGTAGCGCGCCAGCCAATTGCCGTGCGGGTCCTGCTGCCAGTTCACGAAGTGCTGCGCCGGCGTCACCTTCAGCGCGTAGCTGGCGATGCGGGTGCGGCAGTGCGGCGCCGGCCGCAGCCGGATGACCTGCGGCCCGAGGTTGATCGGCCGGTCATAGGTGTAGCGCGTGGAATGATGTAGTCCAACGAGGATCGACATGCCGTTACGCGCTACGCCCCAATTTCCCTAATGAGCCTGATTTCCATGCAATTTCCGGGCCGCCGTCAACACTTTTCGACGGGCCGACCGATTGTGTATCCTACGCTGATGGGCGGGGCGTTAAGACGCCGTACAATCATGAAATAGCCCAAGCGCTCACATGAGCGGGGGAGAATGCGATGAAGGAGCTGATCAAGCAGTACCTCGATCAAGGATTATCCCGCAGGCAGCTTGTCTCCGGCCTGAGCGCGATCGGCATGAGCAGCGTCGCCGCCAAGGCTGTGGCGCAAAATCTCGCGCCCTTCGGGCAGGGCGGCGCACCGGCAACCGCCCAGGCGGGCGCGCCGGCGGCAATCCGCGAAGTCGAGGGCAACGGCGGCAAGCTGTTCGTTGAGCAGCTGAACGCGGCCGGCGTCGAATACATCTTCTTCAATCCCTCCACCGGCGACCATCCCATCTTCGACGCGCTCGTCGACGTGCCCGAGATCAAACTCATCAAGGGCATTCAGGAAGGCGCCGTGACCGCCATGGCGGACGGTTACGCGCGCGCCTCGGGACGCACCGGCGTGGTCGTGGTCGCCAATATCGGCCTGCCCAACGCCATGACCCAGATGGTCAACACCTTCAAGGACCAGATTCCGATGCTGGTCGCCGTGGCTTCGATCGACCAGAACGCGCTTGGCCGCGATCAATGGCAGGAGACCGACCACCACGAACTGATGACCGAGCCGATCACCAAATGGTTCTGGCAGGCGCAGTCGACGGAAGCGATCGCCGAGACCACGCGGCGCGGACTCAAATTCGCCTCGACCCCGCCGTGCGGGCCGGTGTTTCTCTCCTTACCAACCAACACGCTCGGACAGCACGGCAAGGCGCAAATATGGGAGCGCAGCAAATTCGATGTGCCGATGCGCATTCGCCCCGACAAGGAGGATGTCGAGAAAGCGGCGCGCATGCTGATCGAGGCCAAGAACCCGCTGCTGAGCATCGGCGACGAGATCACCTGGTGCCGCGGCGACAAGGAACTGCTCGAGCTGGCCGAACTGCTTGGCGCGCCGGTGGCCGGCGAAGCCGGATCGCTCGGCTATTGGTCGAAGCCATTCCCGACGCGCCATCCGCTCTTCATCGGCACTGTGCTGCGCACGATGCGCTTTCCGGGCAAGCCCGATGTACTGCTTAATCTCGGCAATCGCTGGGGCGAGCTCGCATCGCCGGGCACCAAACTGATCTCAATACGGCTCGATCCAGCAAGCCTCGCGCGCCAGGCGCCGGTCGATCTGGCCATGGTGGCGGACCTGCGCCTTGCCATGGCCGACCTCAACGCGGCGATCCGCAGCATGGCGACCGCGTCGCGCCTCAAGGAGATCGCCGACGAGCGGGCCGCACGCACCCGCGCGTATTCGGCGCAGATGGCACAGGAGCGCGAGGCGATCGCGCGCGCGCTTGCGGATTCGACCCCGATCAGCATGGAGCGGCTTGGCCTCGAGCTGGAAAAAAATCTCGATCGCGACACCTGCTACGTCGCCGACGTCGATTCCGGCAAGACCATGGACCCGCTCATGGCGTTTGGCGGCAACGACAAGCAATATTTCGGCACCGGCCCCAACGTGCTCGGCTGGGGCATGGCGGCGGCTTTCGGCGTCAAGCTGGCGCGGCCGGACGTGCCGGTCGTCTCCGTGGTCGGCGACGGCAGCTTCTGCTTCTCGGGGCCGCAGCCATTGTGGAGCATGGCGCGCTACAAGGCGCCCATCACCGTCATCGTGCTCAACAATCACAGCTACAACAATGAGCGTAACCGCATCTGGAACGGCGCCGGCCGGCAATTCGAGGCCGCTCTCGACATGACCTGCTACAACGGCAGTCCCGACGTGGATTACGCCAAGGCCGCCGGCGCGTTCGGCGTCGACGGCGAGACCGTCAAGGAGCCGGGCGCACTTGGCGGTGCATTTTCCCGCGCCAGAGCCGCCACGGTGGAGGGGCGGCCTTATCTGCTCGACATCCACATCAAGCGCGAAGGACTTGGCGCGGTGTCGCAATGGTATCCGCCTTATTCGATCGCCGACACGCGGACGCGGAAGGTGTGATCATGCGCGTGCTCGCGCTTGCCCTGGCACTCGCCTTTATCGCGGCCGCATCACCGAGCCGCGCGCAGCAGAATGCCAATCCCTTGCCGCAGGGCGACGGCCGCGAACTCGTTGCCGTGGCGTGCTCGCAATGCCACTATCTCGGCACGATCGCCAAGATACGCAACGGCGCCGCCGGTTGGCGCACCTTCGTCAACAACATGGTGCTGCGCGGCGCGCAATTGAACCCGTCCGAAGTCGACAAGGTTGTGGACTATCTGGCGCGCAATCTCGGCCCGGGGATCGATCTGCCGCCCGCCAAGCCGGTTGCATTGCCGGATGGCCACGGCAAACAATTGGTGGAGACGCACTGCGCATTGTGCCACGATCTCGAACGGGTCGCCACGGTCAAGCGCAACAGGCAGGCGTGGGCGCCTATCGTGGCCAGTATGATTGCGTGGGGCGCGCCGGCGACGCCCGAAGAAGCAAAAACCATGACCGATTATCTCGCCGTGAACTTCGGCGATTAAGGAGAGTCACAATGGACCTCGAAACCCAGGATTCCAAGATTCACGATGTCCGCGGCGAAATCCGTGACGACGAAGATTCTGTCCACCTGATGGATCACCCGGATTCGGACGAAGAAATACCGACCCTCGACATGGCTCCCTATCTGAACGGCGAGCCGTGCGGCCGCGAAAAGGTCGCCGCGCAATTGCGTGACATCAGCAAAACCATCGGCTTTTTCTACCTCAAGGGACACGCCATCCCGCAAAGCCTGATCGATGCCGTGTTCCAACAATCGCGGCGGTTTCACGCTTTGCCGCTCGAAACCAAGAAGAAGATTCCTTATTTCGAGACCGGCAGCTTCAAGTCCGGCTACCAACCCTGCTCCCAGGACGACTATCAGCGCACCAACATCAACATCATCGAGAATGCGAAGCCAAATCTGGTGGCGAAGTTCTCGATCAATCGCGAAGGCGGCTCCGGCGGGCTGAGCATGACCGACGAGCAGCGCCGCGCGCGCGTCAACATGTGGCCAGAGAATTTGCCGGACTTCAAGGAAACGCTACAGGACTATCACGCACGCATTGAAAAGCTTGGACGGCAATTGCTTCCGCTCTGGGCCACCTCGCTCAAGCTGCCGCCCGACTATTTCGACAAGTATTTCGCCACGCCGCACCTAACGATGAGTCTCCTGTACTACCCGCCGCAGAAGGAGATCGGCGATCGCCAATACGGGATCGCGCCACACACCGACAACGCGCTGATGACTTTCCTCGCCCAGAAGGACATATCCGGGCTCGCGGTGCGGATGCCGTCAGGCCATTGGCGCGCGGTCGACATCGTTCCCGGGGCGCTGCTGGTGAACACCGGCAATCTGATGGTGCGGTGGACCAACGACGAATATCTGTCGACCAAGCATCGCGTGATCAACACCAACACGGTGGACCGCTACTCGATCCCGGTGTTTTTTGGTCCGAGCGGCGACGCCTTGATCGAGGTGCTGCCGACCTGCCAAGGTCCCGGGCGGCCGGCCCTCTACGAACCGATCACCTATTTGAAGCTGCGCGAATGGTATTACGGTCCGCGGACCTGAGGCACGAGGGCAAACGGGCTCGGTAAATTCACACCGGAAACTACTGGGCGCTCTACGTTCCGCCGCGCGGTTGTTTGGATACGGCACATTCGTCGCGCATCCGGTCTCGCGCGGCTGAAAAAAGCCGCATAATGGTGCGCGTTATTGTAACCGACGGACTGGGACCGTTTCGGCGGCATTGATTGTGGCCGAACGGGGGCATCATGAGTGACGTTCAAAGTCCCGGGGCGGCTTTGCCGCCGCCCGCATTACAGACTTTTCTCACGATCGAGCAGAGTGCGTTGGACGCGGTTCCGACGGGTCTCTGCGTGTGCGGACCGAGTGGCGTCCTGGTCCGCTATAACCAGCGTGCGGTCGAACTTTGGGGACGCGCGCCGCGGCTCGGCGATCCGGCCGAGCTCAACGGCGGCGCTTTCCGCCGCTACGCAGCGGACGGAAGCCCCCTGCCCTTTTCCTCCTCGCCGGTGGCGACCGTGCTGCGCACCGGCGAGACCTTGCTCGGCGCGGAACTCAGCATCGAACGGCCGGACGGCTCGCGCGTCCCGGTGCTGATGAACGCGGCGCCGCTCAAGGGCGCCTCCGGCAGGGTCGAGGGCGCCGTCTGCAGTTTTCAGGAATTCACCGAGCGCAAGCGCGCCGAAGAAGAGCTGCGCAACTTGAGCGAACAGCTTGGCGCCGAAGTCGAAAGGCGCACGCTCGAACGCGACCGGATTTGGAACGTCTCGGAAGATCTGCTCGCGGTCGGAAATTTCAACGGCTACTTCATCAGCATCAATCCGGCGTGGACGCGGCTGCTCGGCTGGAGCAGCGACGAAATCAAGTCGATGCACGTAAACGAACTGCGCCATCCGGACGACGCGCCGCATGCGGAAGCAGGGCGCACGCGGCTCGCCCAGGGTGTTCCGACCGTGCGCCTGGAAAATCGCTTCCGCCACAAGGACGGCAGTTGGCGGTGGCTGCAATGGACCCTGACGGAAAACGACGGCCTGCTCTATGTGGTCGGCCGCCATATCACCGCCGAGCGGGAAGCCGCCGCGGCGATCGAGCAAGCGCAGCGGCGCGCCGCTCACCTGCAGAAAATGGAGGCTATCGGCCAGCTTACCGGCGGCATCGCCCACGACTTCAACAATCTCCTGATGATCGTCAGCGGGCACGCGGAGAATCTGAGAAACCGCCTATCCGACCCGAAGGATGTCCGCTCGCTGCAGGCGATCGAAATGGCCGCCGCGCGCGGAGAAAACCTCACCCGGCAAATGCTGTCGTTCTCGCGCACTTTGCCGCTCAACGCCACGGTGATTGGGCTTGCCGACGCCATCCAGGCTCTGCGCGACGTTCTTGCCGGCTCGTTGAACGTCAACATCGAACTCGTCATCGACGTACCGAAGAGCGCCTGGCCGGTCCGTGCCGACAAATCGGAGCTTGAATTGGCGCTGGTGAATCTCGCCGTCAACGCGCGCGACGCCATGCCGGACGGCGGACGCTTGGCCATTTCGGCAGAGAATGTCGAGCTGCGCGCCGGTGAGATTCCTGAACTTTCCGCCGGCGAAGCCGTCGCACTCACTGTCGCCGATACCGGCTCCGGCATACCTGCCGAACTTCTCTCCCGCGTGGTCGAACCGTTCTTCACCACCAAAGATCCGGACAAGGGGACCGGCCTCGGCTTGACGCAAGTCTACGGCTTTGCCCGGCAGTCGGGCGGTGCGGTGCAGATCGCAAGCGAAGTCGGGCGCGGCACGAAGGTGGCAATCTATCTTCCGCGCAGCCGCTCCAGGGTCGCCGCCACCTCGGCGGAGGACACGGCGCAATATCTGGCCGTCGGCCACCAAACCGTGTTGGTGGTGGAGGACAATCCGGACGTCAGGAACGTTGCGGTGTCGCTGCTCGAACAGCTCGGCTATCGCACCATAGCGGTGGAGTCGTCAGCCGCCGCGCTCGATGTTCTTTCGTCACGTCACGACGTGAGTCTTGTGTTCAGCGATGTCGTGTTGCCCGGCCACATCGACGGCCTGGCGCTCGGGCGCGAGATCGCCGAACGGTATCCGCATGTCCCGGTCGTGCTGACAACGGGATACGCGAAGGTCTTCGAGGCCGAGCCTGAATTCCCGGTGTTGCGCAAACCGTATCAGTTGCCCGTCCTGGGCCGCATCATCCGCGACGCGCTTAATTCCTCGCGGGCACTTCGGCCAGCCCTCACAAGCTGACGGCCCGCAAAAATCGCACGATCACAGCGCCCGCAGATGCCGGATCGGCTTACCGGGCGCGATCGACTGCACGGCCGCAATAATGGCGTTCGCGTCGATGCCATAGTGCCGGTAGAGCTCCGCGATGGTGCCGGTCTGGCCGAAATGCTCGACCCCGAGCGGCCGCACCCGGTGGCCGCTGACCGCTCCGAGCCAGGCCAAGGTCGCCGGATGGCCGTCGAGCACGGTGACAATGCCGCAATGGGGCGGCAGCTCGGCGAACAGCCGCTCGATGTGCGAGCGGGCGTGAACGAGGCCGCGCTCGCGCGCGCGCATCGCCGCAGCCCAGCCCGCGTTGAGCCGGTCCGCCGAGGTCACGGCGAGCAGCCCCACGTCGCGGCGATCCTCGGCGATAAAGCCCGTCGCCTGGATCGCCTCCGGCGCGACCGCGCCCGCATAGGCAATAACCACTTGGCAATTCGGGCCCGGCTCGCGCAGCCAATAGGCGCCATCAACGATGGCTTGGTGTAATGTCGGCGTCATCGTCCGTTTGATCTGCTCCAGCGGGCGTGTCGACAGGCGCAGATAAATCGATCCGCCGGTTTCGTCTCGCAGCCAGTTGCGCTCGGAGATCTCGCCGCCCTTATCGCCGGCATCCTTCTGGATGTACTCGAGCGCGAAGGCGAGGATGACGGCGAGTTCGTCGACGAACGCCGGCTCGAACGCCGCGATGCCGTCCTGCGCCATACCAATGAGCGGCTCGGCGATCGACTGGTGTGCGCCGCCCTCGGGCGCGAGCGTTATGCCGGACGGTGTCGCCACCAGAATAAAGCGGGCATCCTGGTAACAGGCGTAATTCAGCGAATCGAAGCCGCGGGCGATGAACGGATCGTACAGCGTGCCGATCGGAATGAGCCGCTCGCCGTTGATCGCATGCGACAGGCCGAGCGCCGAAAGCAGGATGAACAGATTATTCTCGGCAATGCCGAGTTCGATGTGCTGGCCCTTGGCGGAAAAATCCCAATTGAACGTTGACGGGATGCGTTCGCTTTTGAACGTGTCGGCTAGCGTCTCGTGCGCGAACAGGCCGCGGCGGTTGACCCAGGCGCCGAGATTGGTCGAGACGGTCACGTCCGGCGAGGTGGTAACGATGCGCGAGGCCAGTTCGGACTTCTCGCGCGCCAGTTCGTTGAGCAGCGCGCCGAATCCGGTCTGCGTCGACATCTCCGGCTGGATCGTCACAGCGAGCGCGTCGGGCGCCGCAAAGCGCGACGCCGTGAGCCGGCGCGAGCCGCCGGCGGCGAACGGCACGGTGTCGAGGAAGCTTTGCAGGACTTCCGGATTTTGACTCAAGCCTTCGAAACGGTCCCATTCGTGCCCGGCGCGAATGTTCATCGCCTGGCGGAAAGTTTCCATCTGCGCCGGCGTCATCAGGCCGGCGTGGTTGTCCTTATGGCCGGCGAAAGGCAGCCCATAGCCCTTGATGGTGTAGCAGATGAAGCAGACCGGCCGGTCGTGATCGATCCGGCCGAAGGCTTCCAACAGCGACGGCAAATCGTGGCCGGCGAGATTGGTCATCAGCCGCGCCAGTTCGTCGTCGGACCGAGACTCGATCAGTTTCGTCACCGGGCCTTGATCGCCGATATCGTCATTGAGGTGCCGGCGCCAGGCGGCGCCGCCCTGAAACACCAGGGCGGAGTAGAGCTGGTTCGGACAGCTATCGATCCATTGCCGAAGCTTGTCGCCGCCCGGCTCGCGAAACGCGGCTTCGAGCAGCGAGCCGTATTTCAGGATCACCACCTCCCAACCGAAGTTGCGGAACAGCTGCTCGTAGCGCTGCCACAGGCCTTCGCGGATGACGGCGTCGAGACTCTGCCGATTGTAATCGACGATCCACCAGCAGTTCCGCAAACCCTGCTTCCAGCCCTCCAGGATGCACTCGAAAATGTTGCCTTCGTCGAGCTCAGCGTCGCCGATCAGCGCGACCATGCGCCCTTCGGGGCGATCGAGACCCCACCCGTGGGCGCGCACGTAATCCTGAACCAGCGAGGAGAACAGCGTCTGCGCCACACCCAGGCCCACAGAGCCGGTGGAGAAATCGACGTCATCGGTATCCTTGGTGCGCGACGGGTAGGATTGCGCGCCGTGGTAGCCGCGAAAATTTTCCAGCTTCTCTCGCGTCTGTTTGCCGAGCAAGTATTGGATCGCGTGGAAATTCGGCGAAGCATGCGGCTTTACCGCGACGCGGTCCTGCGGCCTCAGGGTCCGGAAATAGAGCGCCGTCATGATCGTGGCGAGCGAGGCGGATGAGGCTTGGTGGCCGCCGACCTTGAGGCCATCGGTATTCTCGCGCACGTGGTTCGCGTAATGGATGGTCCAGCTGGCGAGCCACAAAACCTTGCACTCCAGCTCGCCGAGGATGCTCAGTTCGTCTGCCGAAATTCCCATCGCGGGTCCTGGTGAGTGGAGCCGTCCTGGCAAATATATCTCATGGTCACGCACAAAAGAGAGTAAATAAGCAGCCTCGAGGGCGTATCACGAGCCTTGTCCGTATGGACCGGAAAGATCCCATTATCATCGCCGGCGGCGGACTCGGCGGGCTGACCACCGCTTTGGCCTTGGCGCGCCACGGCTTCATGGTGCGCGTGCTCGAAGGCGCGCCGGAATTCGGCGCCATCGGCTTCGGCATCCAGTTCGGCCCCAACGTCTTTCACGCGCTGGACCGCATCGGCGTGAGCACGGCGGTGCTTGAAAAAGCCGATGCCCCGCCCGCCGTGCTGATGTTCGACGCGCTTAACGGCAAGGAAGTGACCCGGATTCCGACCGGGGCCTCTTTCCGCCAACGCTTCAAATATCCCTACATCATCATTCATCGCATCGATCTGCATGACGTTCTGCTCGACGCCTGCCGCTGCAATCCGCTGATTACGCTCGTGGGCGACGCCATGGTGACGCGCTGCGACGAAGGCGATGACGGCGTCACTGTGAAGACGGAAGATGGCCGCAGCTTCCAGGGCGCTGTTCTCGTCGGCGCCGACGGCATCCGTTCGCGAACGCGCGCCCAAATTCTCGCCGACGGCGATCCGCTGCCCAACGGGTTCATGGGGTTTCGCACCATCGTACCGATGGGCGACGTCACCGCGGACGTTCAACGCGACATCGTCGCGTTATGGGGAGGCCCAGGCTTCCATATTGTCCATTACCCGCTGCGCCACGGCACGCTGTTCAACATCGTGGCGGTGTTCCGCCGGTCGACCCATTCCGAGCGCGGCGACACCGCGGCCTACCGCGCCGAGCTTGAGCAGGCCTACCGCAACGCGCACCCCACCATGAAGGCGCTGCTGGCGATGCTCGACCTGCGCCGGCGCCAAGCGATCGGCGACCGCGATCCGATCCGGCATTGGCACAAGGGCCGCATGGTGTTGCTCGGCGATGCCGCGCATCCCACCCTGCAATCGCTGGCGCAAGGCGCCTGCATGGCGATCGAAGACGGAAGCTGCCTCGCGGATTGCATTGCGGAGGCGAGCGGCGACTACGAAGCAGCCTTCCGGCGTTACGAAAGCGCCCGCTCGCTGCGCACCGCGCGGGTGACGGTCGAATCCCGCTACATGTGGGACGTCTATCATGCGGACGGCATTGCGCGTGAAGTCTACTGGCAGATGCTGGGCGAGCGCAGCGAGGCCGACACTTTCCAGTGCCTTTCCTGGCTCTATGACGGCTTCCGGTTGCCGGACAAGGCAGCATTGAGCGCGGCGCCCTTGCGCCGATAGGTCGCCTTTGCTGTAGTTGCGCATGGCTTCGGCGACGTCTCAATCGGACATGACGGCCCGCGGGCGATTGTTTGGCGGCAATCGCATGAAGCTCGGCGTCATGGCGTTCAACTGCAGCCATGGTTCCACCATCACGACTGTGCCCGAGGCCTGGAAGCTGAATTGGGCCGACACGGTCGATATTGCCCAGGCGGTCGATCGCGCCGGCATGGAGGCGCTGCTGCCGGTCGGACGCTGGCGCGGTTACGGCGGACCGTCCGATTTCAACTGCACGACATTCGAGAGCTTTACCTGGGCGTCGGCGCTCGGCGCGCTGACCAAACACGTGACCGTACTCGCCACATGTCACGTGCCGCTGGTGCATCCGTTGATGGTGGCCAAGATGGCGTCGACCATCGATCACGTTACCGGCGGGCGGTTTGCGCTCAATGTCGTATGCGGCTGGTTCAAGAATGAGTTCGACATGTTCGGCGCCCAAATGCGCCCGCACGACGACCGCTACAAATACGCCACCGAATGGCTCGAATTTTTGAAACGGGCCTGGACCGACGACAAGGAGTTCGACTTCGACGGCGAGAGCTTTCACGCCCGCAATGTCTGGAGCCAGCCAAAGCCGCTGCAAAAGCCGCATCCGCCGGTGATGAATGCGGGCGGCTCGCCGGCGGCGCAGGATTTCACCACGCGCTATTGCGATATGAACTTCGTGATCCTCAAGGATCGCACGTTCCTCGAAGGCGCCAGCAAACAGATCGCTCATCTGAAAGGCATGGCGCGCTCCCACGGGCGCGAGACGCGCATCTGGATCCACGTTTATGTGGTCTGCCGCGATACCGAGAAGGAAGCGGCCGATTACCTGCATCGTTACGTCTACGAGCAAGGCGACTGGGAGGCTGCCGGAAACCTGCTGCGCATTTTCGGCTTGCAGACCGAAACATTGGACAAGGCGACCCTCGACAGCCACAAGGCGCACTTCATCGCCGGTCATGGCGGCTATCCGCTGGTCGGCACCGCCGCGCAGATCACCGACGAGCTTGGCAAGCTCGCAGACATCGGCGTCGATGGCTGCCTGATCTCCTGGGTCGACTACAAGACCGAGCTGGCGCAATGGAATGTCGAAGTCCTGCCGCTCCTGGAGCAGGCCGGTTTGCGGCAACCGTTTGCGCCGGCAGAGAAGATGAAAGCAAAGACGCCGGCACACGCCGTTTAGCGTGGCGCCAATCACGGCGGCCGGCCAAAGGAGGGAGCGACATGAACCGACTTGCATCGGTGCTGTGGGCGTTTTCCCTCGTATGCGCGGCGTCGATGAACCTGGCGCAAGCGCAAGACTATCCGTCGCATCCGATCAAATTCATCTTGCCGCAGCCGGCCGGCGGCGCCGTCGATCTGATCGCGCGCAGCCTTGGCGAGCGGCTTTCCGAGCAGATGCAGCAGCCGGTCGTCGTGGAGAACCGGCCGGGTGCCAACGGCGGCCTCGCCGCCGCCGACGTCGCGCGATCGACTCCCGACGGCTACACGCTGTTCGTCGCGGTCGACACTAATCTGGTGGTCAATCCCACTCTCTATCCCAATCTGCCCTACGATCCGTTCCGCGACTTCGCGCCGATCAGCGTGCTCACCCGGCTTCCATTGGTCCTGGTCGCCAATCCGCGAGTGCCGGCAAATAATGTGCGCGAGCTGATCGCCTACGCCAAGGCGAACCCCGGAAAGCTCAATTACGCGTCGATCGGGCTCGGCACCCAGCAGCATCTCGGCATGGAGCTGTTCAAGTTCATGACCAAGACTGACATCAATCAGGTGGAATATCGCGGTACCGCCGCGGCAATGACCGACGTGCTCGCGGGCAATGTCGACATCATGTTTACCGGCACGCCGTCGGCCAAAGGCATGTCGGGGCGCGGCAAACTCAAACTGCTCGCGGTCACCGGCAAGACGCGCAGCGCGCTGTTGCCCGATGTGCCGACGGTCGAGGAGTCCGGCGTGCCCGGCTTCACCCTAAGCGGCTGGTTCGGCATCCTGGCGCCGGCCAAAACCCCAAAGCCCATCCTCGATCGGCTGACCGGCGAGGTGCGCAAGGCCACGGCCGATCCGCGGTTCGTCCAGAAGATGAATGTGCAGGGCTTGGACGTGATCGGCAGCACGCCCGCCGAAATGCTGGCGCTGATGCAATCGGACACCAAGAAATGGGCCGAAGTCATTCGCCTGACCGGCGTGAAAATTCAATAACGGGAGCAAGCATCATGGGCGTAGGCACTACCGGCTGGCGACTGCATGTCGGCGTCATTTTTCCCACGCCGATTCCGCCGCGCGCGGTCCGGGAATGGTACGAGGTCGCGCCCGAGGGCGTCGATATCACCTGCGTTTCACTGACGATTCAGCAATTGACCGACGACGACATGGAGGACGCGGTCAAGGGCATGGAGCGCGCCGCCAAGCAGTTGGCAAATTTCGAAGTCGAGGTGATCTATCAAGGCGGCGTGCCGCCGGTCGTCGCGCGCGGGCCCGGATTCGCCAACGAACTGGCCGATCGGCTGTCGCAGGCCTGTGGGCTGCCGGTGATCACCGACATGACGGCTGTGATCGAAGCGATGCGTGCCATGAAACTGCGCACGCTCGCCATGGCGACGCCGTTTCGGCCGTTCATCAACGAGCGGATTTGCAAATACCTTGCCTCCGAGCAGATCACGGTAGCGCACGACAACGCGCTCGGGATCGAGCGCAACACCGAAATTCGCCGGCTGCCGATACCGGTGGAATACAATCTGGCGCGCAAGACCTACCTCGAATGTCCAAAGCCGCCTGACGGCATCTACATTCCCTGCGGCGGCTGGGGCAGCATCCACAATGTGGGCCTACTCGAGCGAGACCTCGACACCACCGTGGTCACCTGGATGAATGCGTGGCTCTGGAGCGCCATGAAGCGCGGCAAGGTCGCGGGCCCAATCGAGGGATACGGCAAGCTGCTCGCTTCGCTCTAGGCGGGGCGCACCGCGCGCTCGATCGCCATGCTGTAGGGGGCTTAAGTGGCGGACACGGCAATAACGGTTGCGGCACGGCTCGATCGGCTGCCGGCCTCGCGTCACACGCGCAAGCTGATCATGCTCATTTCGCTCGGCGGCTGGTTCGAATTCTACGATCTATTCTTTACCGCCTATGTGGCACTTGGGCTGTTCAAGGCCGGCCTGTTCAAGCCGCCGTCGCCGACCGCCAGCATCTTCGACCTACAGGGCTTCGCCAGCTTCATCGCCGCGCTGTTCGCCGGATTGTTCGTCGGCACGCTCGCCTTCAGCTGGCTCTCCGACCGTTTTGGCCGCCGCTCGATCTTTACCTTCGCGCTGCTCTGGTACTCGGTCGGCGCCTTCATCATGGCGTTTCAGAACACGCCCGAGGGGATCGATCTGTGGCGCTTCATTGCCGGCATCGGGCTCGGCGTCGAATTGGTGAACGTCGACACCTACGTGTCGGAACTGGTGCCCAAGGAGCAGCGCGGGCCGGCTTTTGCCTACAATCAGTTTGTCATGTTCACGGCCGTGCCGGTGGTTGCGCTCCTCTCCTGGCTGCTCGTGCCGATGAAAATCTTCGACGTCGATGGATGGCGCTTTGTCGTCATCATCGGCTCGATCGGCGCGCTGGTGATCTGGTGGATTCGCCGCAGCCTGCCGGAATCGCCGCGCTGGCTGGCGCAGCACGGCCGCATCGCGGAAGCCGAACAAATCGTCAGCGATCTCGAGCAGAAAATCAGCGCCGACCACGGAGGAAAACTACCGCCGCCCGAAGCCGTCGTGGGCGAAGCCGAGCGCAAGACCGGCGCCTGGACTGAAATGTGGAGCGCCACCTATCGCGGCCGCACCGCCATGCTGGTGATCTACAATCTGTTCCAGACTGTCGGCTATTACGGCTTTGCCAATTGGGCCCCGACGTTTTTGATTTCGCAGGGCATCGACGTCACCAAATCGCTGGCCTACACGTTCATCATCGCGGTCGCCAACCCGATTGCCCCGCTGATCGGTATCGTCTTCGCTGATCGTTTCGAGCGCAAATGGCAGATTGCCTGGTCCGCCATCGGCATCGCCGTAGTCGGACTATTGTTCGCATTGCAGACCACGGCGGTCGGCGTCATCGTCTTCGGGCTGTTGATCACGTTCTGCAACAACTGGATGTCGTTGTCGTTCCACGCCTATCAGGCGGAGCTTTATCCGACACGCATCCGCGCCCAAGCCGTGGGTTTCGTCTATTCGTGGAGCCGGTTTTCCGCGATTTTTTCCGGCTTCATCATCGCGTTCTTTCTCGCCCATTACCGCACGATCGGCGTGTTCACCTTCATCGCCGGCGCGATGGTGGTGGTATTCGTCGTCATCGGGTTGTTTGGACCCGCGGTCACGCGGCGGCGGCTCGAAGCGATTGCGACCTAGACCATGATCCGATCAGATTGAATCGGATCATGGTCTAGATTCTTTGCTGGAGCATGATCTTTTCGGAAAACCGGTATCCACTTTTCCGGATCATGCTCTAAAAGGCCGCCGGCGGCTTATCGCAAATTATCCAGAAGACGCTGCGAGTAGAGCGTCTTGCCCGCCTTCGCGGCGAGGTCCTTCAGTTGTTCGGCGCCGATCCAGCCGTTGTTAAAGGCGATCTCGTCGGGCGAGCAGACAAGCTGTCCCTGGCGGCGCTGCAGGACACGCACGAATTCGGCGGCTTCCAAAAGCGAATCGTGAGTTCCGGCATCGAACCACGCAAACCCTCGCCCCAGCCGCTCGACGGTCAGCCGGCGCTGCCGCATGTAAAGCAAATTGAGATCGGTGATCTCCAATTCGCCGCGCGCTGACGGCTTCAGCTCCTTGACCAGCTCGATCACATGTTCGTCGTAGAAATACACGCCGATCGCGGCCCAGTTCGATTTCGGATTTTGCGGCTTCTCGTCGATCGAGAGCACTTCGTCGCCGGCGCCGAACTCGATCACGCCGTAGCGCTGCGGATCCTCAACCCAGTAGGAAAAGATGGTGGAGCCCTGCGTGCGCGAACCGGCGCGGCGCAGCGCTTCGGGCAATCCGTGTCCGTAAAGGATGTTATCGCCGAGAATGAGACACGAGCGATGGCCGCGCACAAAGTCTGCGCCGATGACGAAGGCTTGCGCCAGGCCGTTGGGAACCGGCTGCTCCGCATATTCGAGCTTGATTCCCCATTGCTTGCCGGTACCGAGGAGATGCTTGAACGTGGCCTGGGTTTCCGGCGTCGTGATGATCAAAATCTCGCGAATGTCCGCGAGCATGAGCGCCGCCAGCGGATAGTAGATCATCGGCTTGTCGTAGACCGGCAACAGCTGCTTCGACATCACCATGGTCAGCGGATGCAGCCGCGTACCCGCGCCGCCCGCCAGGATGATGCCTTTACGCGACACGACTTGGCACCCGCTGCGCGGCAGCCACCAGCGTCCGGGTGGTGGCGTCAACGCTCTCGGTCCAATGGCGCGGGGTGAAGCCGAAAGTCTGAACGAACAGCCGGCAGTCCAAGCGCGAATTAGCCGGCCGCTTGGCCGGCGTTGGATAATCGGCAGTCTGGATCGGCATCACGCGCGGATTCCGGCCGGTCATCGGCGCCGCGATTTCGACGACCCTGCCTGCAAATCCGTGCCACGTCGTGAAGCCTTCGGCGGTGAAATGATAGGTGCCCGAGAGTTTTTGATCGCGCAACAGGAGAGGCGCTATATGCAGGATCGCCTCGGCGATCTCCCGCGCCGAAGTGGGAGTGCCGTGCTGGTCGGCAACGATGCGCAACTCGTCGCGGGTTTCCGCGAGACGAAGCATCGTCTTGAGGAAATTATGGCCGAATTCGCTATAGACCCAGGCGGTGCGCAGAATGACGTGGTGCTTGAGCTTGCCACGGACCGCTTCCTCGCCCGCCGCCTTGCTGCGGCCATAGGCACCGATCGGACACACCGGATCGGTTTCGCTATAAGGGTCCGGTTTGCTGCCGTCGAACACGTAATCGGTTGAGACGTGGACCATCGGAATGCCGGCGGCAGCGCAAGCGCCGGCGAGGACAGCCGGGCCGATCTCGTTGCCCTTGCGCGCGTCTTCGATGTTGGTTTCCGCGAGATCGACCTTCGTGTAGGCCGCGGCATTCACCAGCAGCTCCGGCTTCCAGCGCGCCAGCGCCGCCGCCACCGCGCTGCTGTCGGCAATATCGGCGTCGGCATGGGTCAGCGTATGCATAGGGATCCCACGCGCCGCGGCCAAACGCGTCAGCTCCTGGCCGAGCTGGCCGTTGCCGCCGAACACGAGGATCACGCTGGAACTCCCAGGCGCTCGCCGCCATAGACGCCCTCGCGGATCGGCTGCCACCACGAGCGATTGGCCAAATACCATTCCACCGTCTTGCGCAATCCGGATTCGAACGTTTCGCGCGGCTGCCACGCCAACTCGCTACAGATCCGCGTCGGATCGATGGCGTAGCGAAGATCGTGGCCGGGGCGATCGGTGACGAACGTGATGAGCGTTTCGCGGCGCCCGATAGCCCCGCTGGGCGCAAGCTCGTCAAGCAGCGCGCAGATGGCTTTCACCACATCGAGATTCGTGCGCTCGCTCCGGCCGCCGACACAATAAGTCTCCCCCACCTGCCCCGCATTGACGACGGCCAGCAGCGCGCGGGCGTGGTCCTCGACGTAAAGCCAGTCGCGCACGTTGCCGCCGGTGCCGTAAACCGGCAGCTCCATCCCTTCGAGACCGTTGATGATCGTCAACGGAACGAGCTTTTCGGGAAAGTGATAGGGGCCGTAATTGTTGGAGCAGTTGGTCACCAGCACCGGCAGGCCGTAAGTGTGATGCCAGGAGCGTACCAGATGGTCGGACGCGGCCTTTGAGGCCGAATAGGGCGAGCGCGGATCGTAGGCGGTTTCCTCGGTGAAGCTGCCGTCCGCGTCCAGCGAGCCGAAAACCTCGTCGGTCGAAATATGATGGAAGCGAAAATCGCTCTGCGCGCTCTTCGGCAAAGCGCGCCAGTGGGCGAGCGCCGCTTCCAGCAACACGTAAGTGCCGATGATATTGGTCTGCATGAACGCCGCGGGCCCGTCGATGGATCGATCCACGTGGCTTTCCGCCGCCAGGTGCATCACCACCTCGGGCCGATAATTCGCGAAGACGCTCTTCATCTTGTCGGCGTCGGCGATGTCGGCGCGCACGAACGAATAGCGCGAATTGTTGGCAACAGGCGCGAGCGAAGCCAGGTTGCCGGCGTAGGTGAGCTTATCGACCACGCAGACGCGATGGTCGGTTTCGCGAATGAGATGGCGGACAACGGCCGATCCGATGAAGCCCGCGCCCCCCGTGATGAGAAATCGCTTGGTCATCGGCAGCCATCATAACGGAACGGGGATGCAAAGTCAGCCAAGCGCGGCAGCTTGCGATCCTTGTCGGACAAAACCGCATCGGCGGACGAAACCGGCCAGCCGACCGCCAGCGTCGGATCGTCCCAGATCACGCCCTTCTCGCAGTCGGGCGCATAATAGTCGTCGACCTTGTAGGCGACTTCGGTGTCCGGCTCGAGCGTGCAGTAGCCGTGCGCAAAGCCGCGCGGAACAAACAATTGTTCGCCGCCCTGGGCCGTCAAGGTCGCGGCCACCCAGCGCCCGTAAGTCGGCGAGCCGACGCGCAGGTCCACAGCGGCGTCATAGACGCTGCCGCGCAGCACGCGAACGAGTTTGGCCTGCACACGCGGCGGCACCTGAAAGTGCAGCGCGCGCACCGTTCCGCGCTTGAGCGACAGCGCCTGATTGTCCTGAACGAATTCGGCTTTCAGCCCGGCCTCGTGCGCCGCGCGCGCGTTGTAGGTTTCGACAAAGAATCCGCGCGCGTCATGAAAAAAACGCGGCGTCAGCAGCAGGACACCAGGAATGTCTGTGGCCTTCACTTCCATGACGTCACGATGCTTTGCGGGCCGATTGGCAGGCGGCGGGGCCTGTATGGCTAGAGGAAATCACTTATCACACAAATTCCTCCGGCGCGGGCATTTGAATCAAATGGGAGTTGGTAAGTTCGAGAGATTTGAAACGCCGACCCGAGGATTTGCACCACGTGCATCTCTCTCCCGTTTCGATCTCAAAGCGTGACAGTCTAAGTATACATTCCCCAGCCCAATCCAAGCTCGGCACAATTTAAGGGACACAATACCGCTCCATCAGCGATTCAGCCGATCACCGTATTGCCGCAACCTTCGATTCACCCTGCTGCGTGACGACGGCTTCTGCCGTCGCGGCAGAGGTGCTAAATCCAAAAATGATTGATCCACTGATGGACCAGGTGGATCGCATCAGGCGTCTCGTGCAGGATTTCTCGCAATCCTGCGACGAGACCGAAGGGTGCGAATACGGCTGAAAAGAAGACCGAGACTCGGGGAGGCGTCCAAGCGACGGCTTCGCCTTCGGAAAGGTTCCGCTTGTCAACGAAACGCCGAATGGAATAAAAGACGCAGATGAAAAACGCTGAAATCAAAGTGAATCCCATTCCGACTACCGCGATGTCCGTCAGGACTTCCGCAGCAAACAGACCTTGTCTGACGTGTTCGGTCGCGAACTTGATGCTGTAAAAAAATACGAAGACAAATCCGATCATCATTGCCACATAAAGTGCGTCCTCCGTAAAGCCAGCGCGACGAAACTTGCCCCATAAGCGCTTCATCTCTTCGGGCATTCGGTCGGAGTTTGCGTAATCGGATCTGATCGCGCGGGCGTCACGCCATATCCACAGCAATAAAGCGCACAAGATGACGACCGCTATCATCAGGTCGGCATTTCCCCTGATTGATCCAAACACTTGCTCCATCTGTTCCTCCTCCCGCAGCACCACCAGTTGCATCGACGGTGATTTTATATATTGAAAATGGCAGCTCTTGTAGCGCTGTTGGTTCCAGGCAACCAGTTGATTGGGGATATCTGTGCGAAGGCGCACTCTACTTCGAACTAGACGCTGCTCGTAAAGTGATTGTGGTCAGGGAATTAATCGCCGCGGGTCAAACACCTACTAAACGCTTTCTTCCCTATCTGGACGTTCGTCCTCGGCGCCGGGCTTTTTTAGTAAGTCTATCCCTGCTCGGCGCATTCAACGTTCAGCTGGAAGCTAAGCTTCTGTCGCGGCAGCGAATTGCTTCGAGCAGAGTGTCCGCAGCCTTGCTCTGTACGCGCTAAGTCATTGAAATGCTGGCGCGCCCGAAGAGATTCGAACTCCTGACCCCCAGATTCGTAGTCTGGTGCTCTATCCAGCTGAGCTACGGGCGCTTTGCGCGTCGCGAAAAAGGCCTGCCGCTAACGCGGCTTGCGGCGCGCGCCATAGCTATAGGGTCCGTTGCCTGATGGCAAGGCGGGGCGCGGGCGGCGCGTGCTTCAGCCGCTCGCGCGGGCACCGCGATGGGCGGAAAGCTCCACGGCGCGGTCGGGGATGGTCAGGCTGAGCGTGGCCCCGATGGTGCCCTCGACGAGGCGGATTTCGCCGCCATGGGCGCGCACCAGCTCGGCCGCGATGGCGAGGCCGAGGCCGGTGCCGCCGGCGCGGGTCGAGCCCTGGAACGCTTCGAACAGATGGGCGCGAGCCTTTTCGGAAAAGCCCGGGCCGGTGTCCGACACCTCGACCACCACCACCGCGCCCTCGCGCCGGCCGGTGATGCGGATCTGGTCGCGGCCGGGGTCGCGAGAGGCGCGGCTCTCCATGGCCTGCACGGCGTTGCGGGCGAGATTGAGCAGAATGCGGAACAGCTGGTCGTAGTCGGCCTCGACGGTGAGCCCGCGCTCCACCGCGCTGATCCAGCGGATCGGCGCGTCCGGTCCGAGGTTGAGCGTCTCATGCACTTCTTCGACTAATGGCTCAAGCAATACCGGCTTGCGGTCCGGCGCCGGCTCCTGCAAGCGGCCGTAGGACAGCGTCGACTCGCAGAAGGCGATGGCGCGTTGCAGCGCCTGCATCAGCTTGGGCGCAAAGCGCTGCACCGTGGGATCGGGCAGCTTCGTCAGCCGGTCGGAGAACAATTGCGCCGAAGCCAGGAGGTTGCGCAGATCGTGATTGATCTTGGAAACCGCCAGGCCGAGCGCGGCGAGCCGGTTCTTCTGATGCAGCATCGAGGCGAGCTCGATCTGCAAGGTGGCCAACTCCCGTTCGGCGACGCCGATCTCATCGACGCGTGCCGACGGCAGGATGATGCGGTCGGCATTCTCCGGGTCGGCGCGGAACGCGATCATGTTGGCGGTGATCCGGCGCATGGGCCGCACGAACAAATAGTGCAGCGCCAAATAGACCAGTGCGGCGGTGAAGCCGGAGATCAAGAGCGACATCAGCAGGAGGTCGCCCGAATAGCGGAGCATCGCCTTACGCAAGGGCGGCTCGTCCATGATGATCTCGACGAACTGGCCGCCCATGGGCGCCGGGCCGACCACGCGCATCACGTCATTCTTCTTCGTGCCGAGCATCGTCTTGAACGCGTCGACAGTCGACGTGAAAGTCCCGACGTCGCGCATGTCGAAATCATCGTTGATCTGCGGGATGGGGTCCGAAGCGGCGAGCAGGCGACGGCTCTCGCCCATCTTCATGGCCACCGCGTGCGCGCCGATGCTGTCGAGAATCTTTTTGGCAAGGTCTTCGGGCACGCGCTGAGAGCCGGTTGGTACGTCGAGCTCCAGCGCCGCCGTGTAGGCCGCGCGCAGGCGATCGTTCAGCCAGTTCACCCGGAAATTCGCAACGAGCGGCACATAGATCAGCACTTCCGCGATCATCACGAACGAAATCGTGAGAAGGAGGAGCTTCCCCGAAAGCCCAAAACGTGACGCACGGACCGGCTCCGGCCGTACGGCTAATTCAACGGTCATCGGCTGAGCCTCGCCGCGTCTAGCCATTCCCGCCAAAACGACGCAGCAATCCTATGATGCGACGCACCCGGGAACTCGTCAAACCCCACATAAAATAGGTAATGGCCACGCGTTTTCCCACCTCCGCATAGGTTGGTAAAGGCACGATAAGGCCGGCCAAAGCGCCAATTTTAAGCTTTTGGCCGACGGCAAGAGACCAAATGGCGATATTTTCGCTCGCTGCCGCCCCCACGATGGTCACACCGAGAATACCTTCCCGGCGGTCGGTAATGACCTTGATGTGGCCGTTGGTCGCGCCGGTTGCCACCGCGCGGTCATTTTCCCGATAAGGCCAGCGCAAAATCCGGATGGCGCCAGCATGGGCGCGCGCCTCATCCTCCAGAAACCCGATCTGGGCCAGTTCCGGATCCGTGTACATCACCCAGGGAAGAGTGCGGCGGTCGACCGCGACCTTGCTGCGGAACAGGGCGTTGCGGACCACGAGGCCGGCGTGGTGATTGGCAACGTGGGTGAATTTGGGGCCGCCCACGACGTCGCCGATCGCATAGACCTTTTTGTTGCGCGTGCGCAGATATTTGTCGACCACGATGCCGTGCGGCTCGTGACGAATGCCAGCGGCGTCGAGATCAAGATCCTCGATGTTCGGCTGGCGCCCGGCCGCGACCAAGAGGTGAGTGCCTTCGATTGTTTGTTCGCCGCCTTCCGATTTGGCGATCACGACCTGGATGCGCGCCAGCATCCGGCGCACCTGCACAACCCGAATCCCGGTAAGCAGCTTGACGCCTTCGCGGGCGAGCGCGTCGAGCACGACGGCCGCGCATTCACGATCTTCGCGCCGCAGCGGCGTTTCCGCCTCGAGCACGGTGACATCGGAGCCGAGGCGGCGAAATGCTTGCGCCAGTTCGAGGCCGATGTTGCCGGCGCCGATGATGATGAGATGGCGCGGAGAATCGGAAAGATCGAACACCGTCTGCGGAAGGAGATAAGGGGCGTCGGCAAGTCCGGGAATCGCCGGGACGATCGGCGATGAGCCGGTCGCGATGATGAAGCGCCGCGCCCTGATGGTCGCGTCGCCAACCTCAACCGTATTGGCGTCCTTGAACCGCGCGGCGCCGGCGATGACGCGCACGCCAAGTCCGACAAAGCGTTCGGCTGAAACCTGCGGCGCTACGGCCTGCACCGCGCGGCGGGCGTGCGCCACGACGGCGGTGAAATCGATGCCGGAACGCACGGTCTTCACGCCGAACCGCGCACCCGAGCGCACTGCGTTGGCGGCTTCAGCCGCCGCCAGCAGCGCCTTGGAGGGCACTGTCCCGCCGTTGAGGCTCTGGCCGCCCATGCGGCCTTTTTCGATCAACACGACCGGAACGCCCATGGCGGCGGCAGCCGCGGCGGCCGCGAGCCCTCCGGCGCCGCCCCCAATCACGCAGATTTCCGGTTCCTTGTTCTGCTGCGCCATGGCCGGCCGAACTCACCACAATTGCTTGGAAACGCGGGATAAATACTTCATCACCGGCGCAAATCGGGCTTTCCGGAGTCTCAATCACTTCACACACATTCTATACATTTTAGCTTCTATGATCTTTCCGTGCGGGAAAAAGCGCTAGCAGGAACATCACTGTGGCTTTGGGCCGTCAGATTGACGAGGCGGGAGGGGTCCCGTATAAGCCGCGCCACTTGCGCGCCTGGGGGCCCAAGCGGCGGAGTATCGGTGCCGGAGACCGCAGGGACAACCCGGCCCTGGCGGCCCAATTGGGCGTAACTGGGCCTATTTCGAGCGCGTTAGCGGAGTGGCTTCGTGAAACGGACCTATCAGCCGAGCAAATTGGTGCGCAAGCGCCGCCACGGCTTTCGTGCCCGCATGGCGACCAAGGGCGGCCGCAAGGTGCTGGCTGCGCGCCGCTCGCGCGGACGCAAGCGGCTCAGTGCGTGACGGGCGCACGCCCGTCCAAGCCTTGCTTTGCCATGGAGCGGTTGAAGCGCCGGACGGACTTTCGGGCTTCCGCCTCAGGATTGCGGGCGCCCGTGAGCGCGTTCGTGCTGCAGGCGCGCCGGCGCGCCGACGCCGGCGGGGCGCGCGTAGGCTTCACAGTGTCGCGGCAGGTGGGCAATGCCGTGGAGCGCAACCGCGTCCGGCGCCGCTTGCGCGAGATCGTGAGGCTCGCGACTGCGGGAAGCATGCATGAAGGACACGATTACGTTCTGATCGGGCGGCGCGCCGCGCTCAATCTGCCGTTCGGCGAGATGATCCGCGAACTCGATGCGGCACTCAGGTGCATTCACGCCCAAAAAACCGAGGCAACTGGTGCCGCCCGCAAACGGCCCTTACATGATACAGGTTCGCCAGCCCCTGCGCGGCGTCCAACGCCACGCCGAAAGCCGCCAATTCACGAGCGCTGAATGAACGACCACAAGAACACCATACTGGCTTTTGTGCTCTCGCTGATCGTCGTGGTCGGCTGGGAATATTACTTCGCCAAGCCGGAAATGCAAAAGCAGGCGCAGACGCAGCAGGAGCAAACGCAACCGAATGGGGCGCAGCCGGCGACGCCGGCGCCGGGAGCAAACGCCCCCGCAGCCCCGAACGCCCCTGCGGCCCAGCCCGCGAACCAGACCCGCGCCGCCGTGATCGCCGCATCTCCGCGCGTCGCCATTGATACGCCGCGGCTCCACGGCAGCATCGATCTCAAGGGCGGACGCATCGACGACCTGTCGCTCGAGCAATATCGCGAAACCACCGATCCCAACTCGCCGCCGATCGTGCTGCTTTCTCCGTCGGGCGCGCCGGATGCCTACTACGCGGAGTTTGGTTGGGTGGCGGGCTCAGGCGCGAGCCAGGCCTTGCCCGGCACGGATACGGTCTGGAAGCAGGATGGAAGCGGCGCACTCAGCATCGATCGTCCGGTCACGCTCAGCTACGACAACGGCCAGGGACTGATCTTCAACCGCACGATTTCGGTCGACGACCATTATCTGTTTCAGATCAAAGATCAGGTGCAGAACAAGGGTAGCAGCCCCGTCACGCTCTATCCC
>JBAUYV010000056.1:0-4219 GCA_049584975.1 Xanthobacteraceae bacterium
CGCCTCGAACCGAATTTGCGAAAACGGAAATGGTCGTCAGGCGGTTTGCTTGGATTCGCCGCGCGCGTGTCGCTCGGCGGGGCATCGGCGGCTCGCTCTGCTGGGCGAGGTCGTGGGGCCCACTCCCCTCGCGCGCGCGAGAAAACGCAGAGTCGCGGTTAACGCGGCCCCTATCGTCGGTGCCGTTTCGATTCTGGTTGTTGGCCTCAGACTCATCTGTGTGGGTGCCGACGGTCTTTCCTGACATGTTGCCAGGATTGTAACGATCACCCCGTTGCTTTGGGTTTGGATTCTTGTTGTCGTTCAAGGAAGGCTCCTACCAGTGTTGGTTTTGTCCGATCTGCTCTTTTTGGGTACGTAGGGAAACGCTGTCATGCAATGTTCGTTCCCCTGCATTGCGCGATTTGCCCGAAAAGAAGTTCGTGACGCTGCCCGGTGAAACGTACCCGAGTTCCGCCCTTGCGAACGCTTGTTACGCACTGTTGATGGCGCCGAAGTCGGCTGCGCTCCAGTAAAAGAAACTTCACATGATGTCGAAGGGCATCATTGTTCTAACCATCGACACTCATTCAGGGAGATTTGTATGAAAAATGGAAAAAAGAGACGAGCGTGGACCGCTGCAGATGTACGTACGTTGAAGTCAATGGCGAAAAAGAAAAGTCCGGCACTGAACATCGCGAAGAGGCAACGTTTGCGAGTTGCGCTCGATCTGTGCCGTCGTTAGTTACCTCATGCGTGATGATGATCAGGTGATGTTGTGTATCGACGGCGCCCTGCACATTGTAGCCGACCACGCCGGAGCCGCGCCCGCTGGCCGCCATCGAGCGGCTATCGGGATCGGTCAGCGAGGTCTGCTGATCGGGTGAGTAACGTCATACCCGCTCAGGTGATCGCGCGATCTCGCTCGCCTATCTCGAGGAGGACGGGCTCCTGCTCTCCATTGCCCTGCTGGGCGCGGTCATCGTGGTGACGATCGAGCTAATAGCGGTCCAGGAGACGGTCCTCGGTGCAAAATGGATCGTCGGCCTGTGGTTAACGATCCAATACATGGCAGGCCACGAACTCGGACCGCAGGAGAGACGTGCGTGTGGGCACATGCCGGTCGCAGGACTTAGTTTGTATCTCGTCCGCAGCTCCAACGTCAGACAACGGTGCCCAACAATTTGCCGATACCGGCAGTGAAGGCCATAGCCAGCGCGCCCCAGAATATCACTCGGACTGTGCCGCGCAGGACGTTTGCACCTCCTACTTTTGCCCCGACCGCACCCAGAACTGCGAGAAAGCCCAAAGACGCTGCGGATACGATGGGAACAAGTGCACCCGCGGGCGACACGATCACCATGAGCAAGGGCATGGCCGCACCTACAGAAAACGATACGGCCGATGTCAGTGCGGCTTGTACCGGACGCGCGGTGGTGATGTCCGAAATCCCAAGCTCATCGTGTGCGTGGGCGCTCAAGGCATCTTTCGCCATCAGTTGCTGGGAAACTTGCCGTGCAAGGTCTCGATCGACACCACGCTTGATGTAGATTTCGGCAAGCTCATCGAGTTCAAATTCAGGACTCTCGCTCAACTCCTTGCGCTCGCGCGCGAGATCCGCGTTTTCGGAATCGGATTGCGAGCTGACGGATACATATTCGCCGGCGGCCATCGACATGGCGCCCGCCACCAGTCCCGCGACACCCGCGATCAAGACGGCATTCTGCGTCGCCGCGGCTGCGGCAACGCCGACGATCAAGCTCGCGGTCGAGAGAATGCCGTCGTTGGCCCCGAGCACCGCTGCTCTCAACCATCCGATGCGGTTGACGAAATGGCTCTCCGGGTACAGCGGAAGGCTCATCCGATCCGCTGCCAGATCACAGCCGACCCATAAGAACCAGGACGACGAGGATGATCAGGATGATGCCGATGACCCCGATGCCGCCGTGACCGTATCCATAGCCGTAGCCGCCGAAGCGGCCACTGAAGCCGCCGAGCAGGAAGATGACGAGGATGATGACGAGAATCAGACCCAATGACATGCTCTATCTCCTTTGGCGGGGCTTGAGTGCCAGCTCCTCGCCCAGTTTCGCCGAGATTAAACAGCTCACATCGCCTCGTTGTTCGCGTGCGTCTCTCTGATCTCGGGCTTGTTGTACAAAACGACATTCAACAAGGAGTCGTGGATTTCCAGTTTTTAATTGCATTCGATATAGCCCAATCTCGACTGGGTTTCACCCCTCAAGAAAATGACCGAATGCAGCTAGCGGCTGGAGACGGTCGCAAATGATCTTAGTGGTCGCCAACATGGGCATAGAGAGGATCCCGCCCGGAATACCCCACATCCAGAACCAAAAGACGAGCGAGATGATGACGAGGACGGGATTGAGGGTAAACCGTCTGGCCAGAAGCATCGGCGTTACAGTCTCGCCCTCAATCAAATGCAATCCAAAGTAAAGTCCTGCAGGAAGCAGCGCTTGCCAGAGCGTGTCATGGGTCAACAAACCAGCAAGAAGAAAGATTAACACGCCCAAAGCAGGGCCGATGATCGGCACATAGTTGAGCAGAAAGGCTACCGTCCCCCAAAGGATCGGGTCGCCCACCCCCGTGAGCCACATTGCCAATGCCGTAGCGATACCTACTGCTGCGTTCATGATCGTGATCGTGACCAGATAGGCAGAGACGTCGCTTTCTATCTGCTGCGAGATTTCTACGACCTGGCGCTTGTTGCTGAAGCGCGGCAGTATTTCGACGAGGCGGTGCAGGAAGATATCGCCAGACACGAGCAGGAAAAAAAGAAACAGCAACGTTGTGAAAAGGCCGCTGGCAAAGTTTTGGGTCCCGGTGAATAGCTTCATCAAAAGAGTCGCACCGCGCTCCGAAATGGCCCCATTTGGTGAAGATCCCGTTCCGCCGATATCTTCCACCTGCTGCAAAAATAGTTGCAGCGTATTGATCGGTACCTGCAGGAAACTCAGCCGCTCCTCAAGCCGAGGAATGCCCTCCGGGAGTTTGGCTGCCCAGGTGCGGGCCGGGCCCGAAATGGCGGTTCCCAAGCCGACGATCATTCCGATTAGCGTAAGGATGAGCAGCAGCGCCGCTAGTATTCGCGGTATGTGCAACCGCTCCAATGCGCGCAGGGCTGGCTGCAGCAGGAGCTTGAGAACCGTAGCAAAGACCAGCGGCAACACGATCTCGCTCACGACATAGGCTGTCGCCAGCAGCGCAAGGACGAATAGACCACCGAGGAATATGGTTTTCGGATCTGAGGGCAGAGGCAAGTCCTCCGGCACTTCTGCCGGCGGCACAACTTCGGTGTCCTGATCCGTAGGTGCCATGTTCAACACGAACAACACATCATCAAATGATTGCCTCGGCGCGTCGGTGCCATTTCAGAAATCGATCCGGTATCGGTATTGCCTGCGATACCAGCGCACTTGGGGGAGTACACGTCAACCTTAGCACGCCAGTGTCGTTCCAGGGTTCAAGCGACCGCGGCGCTACCCAGCGCAGTTATCAATTGCCGCCGCCCGATGTAGATTTCCATTGACCGCACCGTCCGCTTCTACTGTGCCCCGTGACCCAGGTCACTGAGCTGCGCACCGTCACCCGAGGTGACGGCGATCAAATCAGCGCCGTTGCACCTTATCCTCTCCGCCAATGCGAATGCCGTCACGAGGCCATGGGAAGTCTCCGGCAATTGCGTTCCGTCCCGAGGCACGCCGCTTAGGTCTTTGATCGCCTTCACTGGCATGGTGCGCTGGCGGATCAGCAGCTCTCTAGCCCGATGCATTATTAGTGCCGATTGTTGCTCAGCCGTTTTTACCGGTACAAAGCGCATCGATGGACGTCTAACCGCCTCGCCGATCGCTTCGGCGTCAGCCAAGTCGTGCTTGTTGCGCTTGACGTATGCTTTCACATAGTTGGGTGCAATGACCAAGCGCAGTCAATTCGCGGCCCAATGGTGCATTGTCGCGCAAGCTTCCAAACCCACTAGGCACGGCGGAACTCCAGTAAAGAATGCAAGGACTTGGCGGCGGCGCAACTGCTTGCGCACGACAACGTCGCCCGCCTGATCAACCGCGTGAACCTGGAAAACCTCGGTCGTCCTCTCTCTTTATCCCTTGTTGCAGCCGCGCGACGAGCGCCGCGCCGAACGACACCCGCGGTTGGCGCCGATCCGCCGATGGCGGCTTCGCCTGGTCGGTGGAGCTGAGGTGAGTGGCGCGCTGAGCTACGG
>JBAUYV010000057.1:0-46134 GCA_049584975.1 Xanthobacteraceae bacterium
GGGCAGGGGCGCACGGTGCCGTGGCGCTGCGCTCCGGCCGGCCAATCCGGCCCAAGGGGCGGCAGACCGTGCCGGCGCGCGACGCCATCTGTCTTGGCTTGCCGGGAGGCGGTGGCTTCGGCGATCCGCGCACGCGCGACGCGCAGCGGGTGCTCGACGACGTACTCGACGGGCTGATCACCGCGGAAGAAGCGCGCCGCGATTACGGCGTGGCGATCGACGCGCAGAGCCAACTCGATCCGATCGAGACCGCGCGCCTGCGAGCACGCGACTGAAGTTTTAGGCCTTCAACATCGACGTATCGATCGGCAGCGAGCGGATGCGCCTGCCGGTCGCCGCAAAGATCGCATTGCAGAGCGCCGGAATCGCCGGCGGCAGCGGTGGCTCTCCGAGACCTGTCGGCGAATAGTTGGTGGTTATGAAGTGCACCTCGATCGGCGGCACCTGTTTCATCCGCATCAACGGGAACGAGTCGAAGTTGGCTTGCACGACGCGGCCGTTTTCGATGGTGATTTGCTGATACAGCGCCTCGGCGAATCCATCGAGAATGGCGCCTTGCGCCATGTTGAAGGCGGCTGTCGGGTTGATGACGTGGCTGCCGATGTCGCCGGCCGCCCACACTTTGTTGATCTTGATCTTGCCGTCGGCCGCCACCGCCGCTTCCACCACCTCGGCAAAGTAGCCGAGATGGCTGTAGTAATGGGCGACGCCAAGGCCGGTTCGCGCCGGAAGCTTGCGTTGTCCCCAGCCGGAAACCTCGCGCACTTTCTCCAGAACACCGCGGGCGCGGGCCGTGTTGAAGCCGAGACCTCTTCCGGGCAGCACCTCATCCTTGCCGAGGAGTTCGATCTGGAATTGCAGCGGATCCTTGCCGGCCTTGTGCGCCAGTTCGTCGATGAAGGACTGGAACACGAAGGCGAGCGCGTTGTCGCCCGGCGCACGCAGCGGACCCGTCGGCACACCGAGCGGTATCAGCGAGGTGCCGTAAGACAGATTCGCGATCCGGCGGGCCGGATAGGTGTCCGCCGACAAATCGGCTGACGGTGCAAATTTTCCGTCGCGCCCGAAGCTGACGAAATGCTGCTGCCAAGCGACCACCTTGCCGTCGGCGTCCAACCCGCCTTTAAAGAAATGCCAGCCTCCGGGGCGGTAGAAATCGTGCTGCATGTCGTCGGCGCGTGTCCACAGGAGCTTCACTGGAACGCCGGCGGCCTTCGCGATCCAGGCCGCCTCGGCCATATAATCGGTCATGAGCCGCCGGCCGAAACCGCCGCCGACGCGCG
Source organism: Xanthobacteraceae bacterium (assembly GCA_049584975.1). Lineage (GTDB taxonomy): Bacteria > Pseudomonadota > Alphaproteobacteria > Rhizobiales > Xanthobacteraceae > BOG-931. The sequence continues at coordinate 1,284 of JBAUYV010000057.1, forward strand.
TCATGTGAACCATGATATCCTTTTCATCGATACCGAGCGTCTTCGCGATCAGTGCGCGCCCCGGCTCCGGATTCTGCGTCGGCGCCCAAACCTCCACTTTGCCGTCTTGGACCCGGGCGGTGCAGTTCTGCGGCTCGAGCGGCGCGTGAGCGATAAAGGGATACGAATATGACGCCTCGACGACGTGCGCGGCCGCGCCTAGAGCGGCGGCAGCGTCGCCGTCATTGCGCAGGCTCGTCTGAGGCGCTTGGCCGCCGAACGCCGCCGCCTGTTGGGCAAAGCCTTTGCTGCTCTGCTGGCTCGTTGCGCCTTCGTCCCACTTCACCTCGAGCTTTTGCCGCGCCTTGTCGGCGAGCCACCACCGATCGGCCACAATGGCGACGCCGGGCATGAGCCCGGCTAGATTGCTGCCGCCCTCGACCACGAATGCGTGGCGCACGCCCGGCATGCTCTTGATGGCATCGAGATTTGCGCTGACGACCTTGCCGCCGAACACCGGGCATTTCTGAAAGACCGCATAGAGCATCCCCGGTACGACGGTGTCGATGCCGAACAGCGGCTCGCCCTTGACCACAAGCGGGCTGTCAACGCCGGGAATCGAATGGCCGATGATTTTGTAGTTTTCAGGGTCTTTCAGCTTGACCTTGTTCAAATCAGGAATAGGCAACGTAGCCGCATCGGCCGCCACAGCGCCGTAGGTCAAGGTGCGGCCCGAGGCTTTATGCAGTACTTGGCCGGAGGACGTTTCGCATTCGCTTTCGGGCACGTTCCAGCGCTTGGCTGCCGCAGCGACCAGCATCTGCCGCGCGGCGGCGCCCGCCTTGCGCAGTGGATCCCAGTTTTGCGGAGTCGACGTGCTGCCGCCGGCATGCTGGTTTCCGTAAAGCGCAGGATTGAGATCGGCCTGCTGGGTGCGGACCTGCGACCAATCGACGTCGAGTTCTTCGGCGACCAGCATGGGCAACATGGTTTTGACGCCCTGACCGATCTCAGGGTTTTTCGCCATGATCGTCACGACGTTGTCGGGCGAAATGCGCACGTAGGCCGTGAGCATTCCGGGCGGTATCTCAGCAGAATCCGCGCCCGCAGCTTTGACGAGGCTGCGGAAGCCGAACGTCAGCAACAGGCCGCCGCCGGCCACCGCGCTTGCTCTGAGAAAATTTCGCCGCGACGTGGGCCCAAACCGCCTGGCTGTGCGCGGTTCGCTGTCTGCGGTTCGATCAGGTGAATCCGGCAAGAGGCGCTCGTGCAGCATGGCTCAGGTCCTCTTCTTGGTGTCTGCCGAACCGAAGTCCGTCTTGGCGGCTTGTTTGATGGCCTCCCGAATGCGCAGATACGTGGCACAGCGACAGATATTGCCGTTCATGGCCGCGTCGATGTCGCCATCGCTTGGAGTCGGGTTATGCGCAAGCAGTGCCGCAGCCGACATGATCTGGCCGCCCTGGCAATAGCCGCATTGCACCACGTCTACTTCGAGCCAGGCCTTCTGTAGCCGCGCGCCAGTCGGCGTTGCGCCGATTCCTTCGATTGTCGTCACTGCCGCCTTGCCCACACTAGCGATCGGCAGGCTGCATGAGCGGACCGGCGCGCCATCGAGATGGACCGTGCAAGCGCCGCACAGGCCGACCCCACAGCCGAATTTGGCGCCCTTCAGGTCAATTTCGTCGCGCAGGACCCACAACAGGGGCGTATCGCCGTCAACGTTGACCGTATGTTGCCGGCCGTTGACCTGGAGTGTGAATTGCATAATCGGCCTTGCTAATTTGCTAACCCAGAATACGGCGTATACGCCCACGGCGGAATAGCGCCGGACCATCAAATTTCCATGACTGCCTTGCGGCGGATGGGGCGCCGCAACGTCGTCCCAGCAGATCACAAGACAAGTCGGGTCGCGCGTCCTATGTTCCGCTACGGAGAACTTCGGCATGACAAACGACAACGACAAGCAGGCGTCATCCGGGCATCGTCACGGCGGCAGTCATGATCACGGACATTCCCATCATGGCCATGATCACGACCACGACCACGCGCCGCACGATTGGCACTCGCAAACCTATGTGGATCAATGGATCAAGCGCGACGAAAGCCGCGACGACGAACGGCGCCCGCTTATCAGGCAAATGATCGCGCTCGCCAAGCTGCCCCGCGACGCCGCGCTGAATGTGCTGGATATCGGCGCTGGCTATGGGTTCGTCACCGAAGAAGTGTTGAGCGCCTTTCCCCATGCGCACGTTACGCTGCAGGATTATTCCGAGTTGATGCTGGCGCGCGCCCGCGATCACCTGGCCAAATCGGCCGGCCAGCTGTCCTTCGTCGTGGCCGACCTCACGGATCCAACCTGGGCCGAGCGCGTCGGCGGCCCGTTCGACATGATCGTGTCGGCTATCGCCATCCACAATCTTCGGAAAATGGAGCTCATCGCCGCCTGCTATAGGGGCGTCGCGACGCTGCTCAAGCCCGCTGCGCCGTTTCTCGATTACGACCTTTTCGCTATGTTGGGCGGCATCGAAACGCACATTGGGATGATGCAGGAGGCCGGCATGACCAGCGTATCTCGGACATGGGACGACGGACACGCGGCGGTCATCGTTGCTCACGGCAAACGCGCGCTCTAAGGACCGACAGCCTCCGCATTAGGCACAAGTTCACCTCCTCGACGGTAAAGGCACGCTTCACCGCCTCGACAGACCTGAGAAACCAGCCAAGCGGGCGTTGCTGCCCGCTGGCCTCGCGCGGCTATTGCGTGATCGGTTCGATCGATCGCTCGTTGTGTGCCACGCCTTCCTTGGGTTGCCCGTGCTCTCGTGCGGACGCCGGCAGCTGCAGCACCGTGGCGCGCTGGCCCGGCATCAGCCGCGTCACCATCACGATCTGGCCACCCGGGAATTCCAGGGCGTCGTGATGAACATGCGGGTCGTCCATGTTGACCTGCCGGAATCGGGCAACTTTGTGCTCGATGCGGGCCTTGCCGAACAGGCTGAAGGCGCGATCGTACTGGACCTCCTCGTCGAAGGCGATTTCGGTGCCGGGCAGTAGACAAACCGCCACCTCAGGCTCGCCGACGGCCGAGAAGCCGCGGGTGATGGATCGGGCAAAATCGGTCGCGACAAGCTTGTCGCCGACTTTGGCCGGCCGGGAAGCGACGAGATGCAGACTGTAATCGCACATTTCTGGTGCACTCCTCTGCGGAGAAGCCGAAGGGCTTCTCGGTTGCTGAACACCGGCGTTGGCCGAATGTTCCGTCTGGCAGCCTTGATCGGAGCCGCCGCCGATGCTTCGGTGGCCGTGAGGCAAATTTATGGAATACCGGTAACGCAACTGCAGCATGGACGAGCGCGCCGCCGACCTGCCTAGCGAGGATTCCCAGCCCGGCGCGCGAATCGAATCGAGCGCCGGGCCCAAGTATTTCAACAGACGCAAGGATCACGTGCCGCTCGGCATCGGCTACATGGTGCTGGCGACGAACTTGTTTGCGGCCGCCTCGGCGATGACGAAATGGCTGGTCGGTATTTATCCGGTGGGTGAGGTGGTGTTCGCGCGCTCGTTCTCGTCATTCCTGATCTGCGCTACGGTCATGCTGCCGATTACCGGTTTTTCGGTCTACAAGACCAGCCGGCCGCGCGATCATCTGGCCCGCGGCATCTCGCAGTCGATTTCGCAGACATTGTTCGCGCTCGCATTCACACTCATGCCGCTTGCGGGGGCCGTTTCGATCAATTTCTCGGCGCCGCTGTTTTCGGCGCTGATTTCGATCGTCTGGCTCAGGGAGCGCGGCACGGTTGCGCGCTGGAGCGCGCTGATGATCGGTTTTATCGGCGTGCTCATCGTCACCAATCCGGGCAGAAACTCGTTCACGCTAGGTGCCCTGTTCGCCCTCGGCAATGCGGTTCTGTACGGCAGCGTTACCGTGGCGGTGCGCAGCATGACCAAGACCGAGTCGGCAAATACGCTGATGATCTGGCAGCTCACCGTCATCGCGTTCTTTCACAGCTTCCTTTTGCTGTTCGGCGTTCGCTGGCCCGCGCCCATCGATGCGCTGATGATGTTCGGCATGGGCTTTCTCAATGCCGTCGGCCAATATTTCTGGACCCAGTCGCTGAGCCTCGCACCCGCGACCGCGGTGGCGCCGTTCTATTACCTCATGCTCGTTTGGGCGCTGGGATTCGGATATTTTATTTGGGGCGATATTCCCTCCACGGGCTTGCTGACTGGCTCCGCCATCGTGGTGGGCTCGGGCTTTTTCCTGTTCTGGCGCGAGGCGCGGCTGCAACGCTCCATCGCCGCCGTGCCGCGCGCTCCTGCGGCCGTGAAAGCGCCGTAAGGAAGGGCCGCGATGCCGCCCCTGTCACTCACTTACGCCAGTTGCAAATACGACCGCATTGAAGCGCTGCGCTCCGGCGAAGTGCGAGCCAACGGCATCGACCTCAACGTCATGGTGTTTCCCTCAGGGCGGCAGATTTTCGACCGTATGGTCGGCGGGGAGGAATTCGACGCCTCGGAGCTGTCGGCTTCCGAATTTATCAGCCTGATGGGATGCGGCGATTGCCCGTTTGTCGCCATTCCGGTCTTTCCCTCGCGGGTGTTTCGGCATGGCTACATCTTCGTCAACAAGCGCGCGGGCATCCACACACCGAAGGATCTGGAGGGCCGCCGCGTCGGCCTGCCGCTCTACACCCAGACGGCATCGATCTGGGTCCGCGGCCATCTGATGCATCAGTTCGGCGTCAATATCGACGCGATCCATTGGGTGCAGGGGGCAGTCGAGACCGGCGGCAGCCATGGTCATCCGCACGCGCTGCCGCTTCTCCGCCCGGTGCCGATCGAGCAGAACCGCAGCGGCCGCCCGCTTGGCGAACTGCTCGCCGCCGGCGAAATCGATGCCTATCTCGGCTCGCGCAAGCCGCCGTCGTTCGGTATCCATCCCGATGTTGTGCGGCTGTTGCCGAACCATCACGCGCTTGAGCGCGAGCTTTACGAGCGCGAGCGGATTTTTCCGATCATGCATCTGGTCGCCATCCGCCGCGCGCTCTACGAGCGGCACCCATGGATCGCCACCAACCTTTATGCGGCCTTTGTGGAAGCAAAACGCATCGCGCGAGCGCGGCTGCGCTATGCCGGCTCGCTCGCCGCCATGCTGCCGTGGCTGCAGGACGAGATCGAGGAGATCGACGAAGTGTTTCCGGGCGGCGATCCTTTCGCCTACGGCATCGAACCAAACCGGCCGACCCTGGAGGCGCTCGTCCAATACATGGTCGAGCAGCACTTCATCCCCCGCGCCATGCCCATTGAGGAGCTTTTCGTGCCGCTGACGGCGGCGAGCGGGACCTGAGCTGGCCGCAAGCTACTTCGGCGCGGGACCTTCCAGAATTCCGGCGATGGTCATGATTTCGTTGCGTGCGTATTGCGGCAGGCCGGCACTGATCGAGTTGCCGGCGTTGAACGAAGACTTGCCCATCAGTACTTCGGCGGGCACCAGATTGCGCAGCACCGGCACATTTTCGTAATCCTTCTTCTTATCGAACACGCTGGCATCGATCGCAAGCGTCATGAAGGCGGTCACCACCGTCTTGCTGGGATCGGTCGAGTTCGCCTGGAATACCGCAAGAAATTTTCCGAACTTCATGATCTGATTGACATAGAAAATATTCTGCTCGATCGTGCCGCTGATTGGCGTATCGAGCATCGTCAGTTGTTGCAATGCGGGCTGATCGATATCGGCGGGTGTAAGCTGTGCAAACTCGCTCTGAAAGTCGATGTGATCGGAAACCTTCTTCGCAGTTTCGCGCAGTTTGTTCACCAGCAAAATGCCGAGAGGAATCTTGCCCTCGAGCGTGTAGGACGATTGCAGGCAGATCAGAGTTTGCCTCCCGGTGCACCATTTGCGGTCGGGATTTTGATTGCCCGCGCCGGCTTCGTCCGTGAACGGCACTACGTCGGCCGGGGTAATGAGCTTGTGCTTTATTGCCGGGTCGATCCGCGAAAGGAAATCGAGCGTCACGTAGCGCGACAGATCGATAGCGCCTGGCGCCCGGTCGAGTGCGAAGCGCGCTTGCGCGACGTAGACATAAAGCTTCTGCACCTCCGTTTTGGCGCTGCCGTCGTCGGCCTTGCCGTTCTCAACCTTGCCGATGACCGGCTCGGTGTAGGAGGGAAAGAGCGCCAGATACTTCTTCTCAATGGGGTGCTTGGTGGCCCAATCGTCGAAATGGATCAGGTCCAAATTGGCGTCGGCGGTGTCGCCCGCGGGCTTGTCGCTAAATGCGACCGTTGCCGGCTTAAGCTGCGTCACATTCACATTGCGGGCTGAAGCCACGTCCGCGATGTGGAACTGCTGCGCGCCGGCGGCGGAGACTGAGCCAATCAGAGCCGCAAGCACGATCGCGTGCCGGATGCACATCGGAAAATGTCTCTCGATGGGAGGGTTCAGTTGATATGTCCGCCCCAGAAATAATTAGGATCGCGCTGCTGCGGCTGTGGGCGTTGATAGCTCTGATTGCCCCAAGGCGCAAATAGGCCACGCGCTTGTGGCTGCGGCTGCGGCTGTTGCGCCTGGTTGCTCCCCCACGGGGCAAAGAAACTTTGCCCCACAGGGGCAGGCTGGCCCCAGCCCGGCTGGCCAAACCCGGAGTTTTCCCCGTTGGTCAATTGCGTCTGTTCGTTGCGCCGCTCTTCGGCCTCCTCGCGTGTGACGAGATCATATTGAGTGTCGGCGACGCGGCCGTCGGAGCCGATGCGGAAATGTTCGATGAAGTCGCCGCGCCCACCGGCCTGCACCGGCGTGCCGGTCATGTAGTCGATCGGCAGGTCGACAAGCTGGCTCCGAGCCTCGGGGGAGGGGCCCCTCAACGGCTCCTTGGGTGCGATGTTATCCGCCCATATGCTCTCGATGATCGGCTGGAAAATCGGCAACGCTACCTTGGCGCCGTCCTCGCTGGGACCGAGGGAGCGGCGCTTGCCGTCGCCGTTGTCGTAGCCGACCCAGACGGCCACGGTTACGTCGTTGGTGAAGCCAACGAACCAGCCGTCGACGGAATTCTCGGTGGTCCCGGTCTTGCCGGCGACGTAGGGCGACAGCGAACTCATGGCGCGCGCGGTGCCGCGCGCCACCACGCCCTGCAGGATGGTCTTGAGCTGAAAGAAGCTGGCGCGGTCGGCCGCACCGATGCGCGTGAAAAGCGGCACCTTGGGATATTCGTAGATGGTCTGGCCGTTCTGTTCGATGGAGTCGATGGCGTGCGGCTGCGGGCGAATGCCTTCGTTGGCCACGGCGGCGTAGAAGGCGGCGAGATCAATCATGCGCACCGGCTGCGCGCCGAGAACGAACGGATAGTAATGGATGCAGTCGGTGTAGATCTTCGCAGCGAGCGCCGTTGCGCAAACAGCCTCGAGACTCCTCTCGGGGTCGGCGTCGATGGCGCCGTCGAGCAGGTGAGCGGTTACGACGTTGACCGAATGCTCCAAGCCGCGCCGCAGCGTGTAGATGCCGCCTGAACCGAAATTGGCGTTGCGCGGCGACCAGTAATCCTCTTCGCGGGCGTAGTTGGGCGACACGATGTCGACGGAGCCGCCGCTGCCGATGGGCGCCAGCGTGATCGGATCATCGAGCACGAGCGTGTTGGGCTGCAGGCCCCGCTGCAGCGCCGTCAGATAAGTGATCGGCTTGATCGCCGAGCCGGGCTGGCGCTGGGTCTGCCAAGTCCGGTTGAGTTGGCTCAACGGATACGAAAAGCTCCCGGCCATGGCGAGGATGCGCCCGGTCTTGTTCTCCATGACCAGCGCCGCGCCCTGCACGGTGGGCCGTACCCGGATTTCCGCATGCGCGGTCGGCAGCGGCTTGGCTCTTTCGGGAGCCGCCGCGGGCTTGGCATTCGGCTTTGGCACCGGTGCGGGGGCGGGCGCTTTAGGCTCGATCACCTTGGCATAAATGACGTCGTAGACGCTGAGCTGCCGCCGCACGTCGCCGCCGTACGCTGTCAGCGGGACGATCCGCCCATCGGGCAGGCCGACGCGAATGGCGCCGTCGCCTTTCTTGCCGCCCTTGTCGACCACGACAGCCGGCGTCCAGTGCACATCATAGAGCGGCAAGTGGGCGGCAAGCAGGGCCTTTTGCCAAGCCGGCGTATCCCCCGGCTTGCCGGCATTCGCCTTCTGCACCGCATCCGCGATGTTGGCTTCTGCCCCATGAAATTTCACCCGGCCAGTAGAAATCTCGTAGTGCGCCAAGCCGTCCTGCAGCGCAGCTTCGGTCTGCCGCTGCAATTCCGCGTTGATGGTCGAGTGCACGATGTAGGAATTGGCCGTCAGGCTCTCGACGCCATCGGACTTGGCCTCACGGCCGAGATAGTCGACGAACTCGAAGCCGCTGTCGCGGTGCGGCCGCTCGAAGGCCACGAGCTTTGGGGGCGCGGCGAGCGCTTGGTCCTTCTGATCGGCGGTGATGTAGCCGTCGTCCTTCATGCGGCCGAGCACGTAAGCGAGACGTTCTTTGGCGCGCCCGGGGTTGCGGTCCGGATTGTAAAAGCTTGGCCCTTTGAGGAGGCCCGCGAGCATGGCGCCTTCGGCAAGTGTCAGATCCTTCGCGGACTTGCCGAAATAGCTGCGGGAGGCCATCTCGACGCCCCAGGAGCCGCGGCCCAGATAGGCGGAGTTAAGATAGAGCTGGAGAATGTCGTTTTTGCTCAGGGTGCCTTCGAGCCGCGAGGCGACGATCATCTCGCGAATCTTGCGTTGGTAGGTGACGTCCTCGCCGACCAACAGGTTCTTGACCACCTGCTGCGTGATAGTCGAGCCGCCTTCCGGCCTCCCGGGATTGGCAAGATTGCCGATGAAGGCACGGATGATGCCGTGTTCGTCGATGCCGTGGTGCTGGTAGAACCGCTGATCCTCAGCGGCGATGAACGCCTTCTGCACGAAATCGGGGACGTCCGCGAGCGGGACCCAGATTCGGCGATTGCCCGGCTGGAACACGTCGGCAAAATTCTGGCCCTTGGCGTCGCGCACCTCGCTCATGGCCGGCAGCTTCTTGTCCTTCAACTGCGTCGGATCGGGCAGATTGGCAGCCGCATCGTCGAAAAAGTTGATGACCTGGCCGAGATCGACCACGGGTTTGTCGATGCTCTCGTTCTTGCAGAACTGGTGGTAAGCGGTGTTGAGGTCGGCAAAATTGATGCCGTGGAAGACTGCCGCGTTGGCCCCGACCGCCTTCGGGTCGTCAAGCGCGGTGGTGATCAGATCGTCGACATTGATCGATTCGATGTCGAAGGCCTGGCGCATATGGGCGCAGCCGTTGCGCAGGATCTGCACCACCTGAGCCTGATCGGTCGCCGGATCGAAGTGTGTTTTCACCGCCTGCGGCTGAGTCATGACCTCGCTGAGCGCGAGCGCGGTCGCAAAAATCTTCACCAGAATTGGGTCCATGGGGCGGCGACATAGCTAAAGTTGGGGACAGTAACCTAAACACAACAATCAATATAGCGATCTGATCCTTACAAAAGGACTTTTTTTAGTATGGCGGCGGTGACATTGAGACATTTATAAGACGGTCGTTTGAAAACGGCTTTGCGACATAAAGCTATTACCGTGCCGGGGTTAATCCATCAAAATGGCGGCGCTTTTGCAGCCAGGCGAGCATGCCCAGGGCAGGCAAACCGGCGCACGCGCAAATGATGAAAAACCAGACCCAGCCAGTCACGTGCTCCACGTAGCCGGTGACGAGCGAAAACACGTTGCGCCCGAGTGCCGCGAGCGCGTTCAAGAGCGCGAATTGCGTTGCCGTATAGAGCGGGTTCTTGCACTGGACGGAGATGTAAGCGACGAAGATCGTCGTGCCCACGGCGTCCGCGAAATATTCGATGCATGTCGTCGCCGTGAGCATCGTGGCGCTCATGCCGATCATCGCCTGCCACGCAAAGGCGAGAATCATCGCCGTCTGCAGGATGCCGCCGATCCAAAGGCTCAACGCCAGCGGGAGGGCTCGGGCGATGAACCCGCCGGTGAAGCCGCCGAGCAGGGTGGCAATGAAGCCGAATAAATTGCGGATCGTCGCGAGCTGCTTCAGGGAAAATCCTAGTCCGAGCAGGAAATTTGTCGACAGCGAAAAGGCCAGCGCGTCGGAAAGCTTGAACAGGATCACGAAGACCAGCACCGCCAGGGCAAGGTCGCGCGAAAAGAAATCATGGAAGCTATCGACGGCCGACCAGAAGGCGCGTGCCAGCCAATTCTCGTGCGCCGCGTGCGCGGCGTGGTCAGCCTCGGCCATGGCTGACCGGTCGGGCTCGGTCGCCAGCAGGGTCGCCGCAATGCCGATGAGGATGAGGACGGCCATGAACCCATAACAGGCAGCCCACGCCGTCCGCTCGTTGAATTCCAGAGCGCGCAAACCGCTCACCAGCAGGAGTGCGCCTGCCCCGGAAACCAGCGCGCCGATGCGATAAGCGGCGATGTAGGAGGCGAGGCCGGCCGCTTGCTCGCTCTCCTCCAGGCTTTCGACCCGAAACGCATCGATGACGATGTCTTGCGTCGCGGAGGCAGTGGCGACGAACAATGCGCCGATCGCTACGACCAATGAAGAGGCCGTGGGATCGCACAGGCCCATGAGCGCGACAGCGATGATGAGCCAAATCTGCGTGAACAACAGCCAGCCGCGGCGCCGGCCCAGAAGTGGCGACAGCACTGGAATGTCGAGGGCATCGGCAAGCGGCGCCCAGAGGAATTTGATGCTGTAGGGAATGCCGACGGCGGCGAACAGGCCGATGGTCCGTATATCGATCCCGCTTTGCGTCATCCACGCCTGGAGTGTCGAGCCGATGAGCACGATCGGCAGCCCGCTCGAAAATCCGAGCAGCAGCACGATCAAGACCCGCCGCTTGCAGTAGACGGCGAGCGTTTCCGTGAAAGACGGGCGGGCTTTAGCTACCTGGTCGGTGGCATCAGGCGTCACTGACATGCGCCCCGCCTAGCGAATTTGGCACGGCGTGCCAACGCGTTATTTGCCCGCCACCAGCTTGGGGGTAATCGGAGGCGGAAGAATGTCGGCGCCGGCCGAAGCCTCGGCACCGACTTCGACCTGCTGGATGCGCTCGCCGCGCGCCTCGATCTTCTCGATCGAGATAATGGCCTGCCGGATATCTTCGTTTGACTGATTGAAATGGGATTGCAGCTTGCGGACCCGGTCGCCGAGCAAACCGACGTCTTTGACCAACCGGCCGACTTCGTCGCGGATGAGATCGGCAGCTTCGCGCATCCGCGCGTCTTTCTGGATCTGCTGAACCAGCGCGATCGCCAGCATTAATAGCGATGGAGAAACGAGAACCACGCGCGCCCTGTAGGCTTTCTGCACCACGTCGTCGAAGCCGTCGTAGATTTCGGCATAGACTGACTCCGAAGGAACGAACATCAGCGCGAACTCCTGCGTCTCCCCTGGAATGAGGTATTTGTCCGCGATGTCGCCGATGTGCTTGCTGATGTCAGCGCGCAGCCGTTGGGCCGCAACTTTGCGATCCTCGTCTGATTTTGCATCGCGATACGCCGTGACGCCTTCCAACGGAAATTTGGCGTCGATTACGAGGGGTCGCTTGTCGGGCATGAACACGCAGCAATCAGGGCGGCTCCGGTTCGACAGCGTATGCTGCAAGGCGTAGGCGCCCTTGGGCAGGCAATCCTCGATGATTCCTTCCATCCGCCATTGCCCGAACGCGCCACGCGATTGCTTGTTGGCAAGCACGCTTTGCAGCGACGTTACCTGCGTGGCCAGTTCGGTGATGTTCTTCTGAGCGCCGTCAATGATCGCGAGCCGCTCGTTGAGCTTTTGCAGGTTCTCGGTGGTGTGTTGTGTCGTCTTTTGCAGCGAATCCCCGAGGCGGTGCGAAACCGAGTCGAGCCGGTCGTTGACTGCTTTTTGCAGCTGCGATTGGCCCTGATGGAGCGTTGCGATCATGCCTTGAAGCCGCGCCACCGCGTCATTCTGCTGGTGGGCCAAATCGGCCATAAAGGCTTCGGGCGCTGGCCCGCGATTTCGGGCGCGCCAAAGCAAAATGGACAGCACGACACATGCCGCTAAGGCGCCAATGGCGGCGACAATCACAAGCATTGCAAGGGTATCTGTCATCGGCTGAACTTACTCGATTCGGGCTATAGGAACAAAGAGCGAACATTCTTAGCCGCTCGGACAACGACGCGCAACAGTTGGCGTGGATTGACCGCGGTTTGTGCACCTCTTAAATCGCCCAACATGGCTGTACGCGAGATCATCACACTCCCGGACAAGCGGCTGCGGCTCAAATCGGAGCAGGTCAAGCGCATCGACTCCGCTATCCGCAAGCTGGTCGATGACTTGTTCGAGACCATGTACGCGGCGCCCGGCATCGGGCTGGCGGCGATCCAGATCGGCGTCGCCAAAAGGGTCGTCACCATGGACCTGTCGAAGAAGGAGGATGATCACAAGCCCCACGTGTTCATCAATCCGGAGATCATGTGGAAATCGGAAGAGACTTCGAAATACGAAGAAGGCTGCCTGTCGATTCCGGAATATTACGAGGAGGTCGAGCGGCCGGCGAAGGTGAAGGTCAAATACCTCGATCTCGACGGTAAGGCGCAGGAGATCGAGGCGTCGGGTCTGCTGGCGACGTGCCTGCAGCACGAGATCGACCACACCAACGGCGTGCTCTTCATCGACCATATCTCCAAGCTTAAGCGCGACCGCGTTATCAAGAAATTCGCTAAAGCGGCCAAGAAGGTGGAGGCCTGATTGGCGCTCCGCCTGGTGTTCATGGGCACGCCGGATTTCGCCGTGCCCACACTGGTGGAGCTTGTGGGTGGAAGACATGAGGTCGTTGCGGTCTATACGCGCCCGCCGCAGCCAGCCGGGCGCGGATTAGCACCAAGGCCAAGTCCGATTGCACGAGAAGCGCAACGGTTCGGCATCGCGGTTTTCACGCCGAGGACCCTGCGGGACGGCGATGCCGCGCCCTCCATGCGCGCCCACGGCGCCGATGCGGCCGTGGTCGTCGCCTACGGCCTGATCCTGCCCAAGGCGATCCTGGAAGTCTTTCCGCTCGGCTGTTTCAACCTGCACGCTTCGCTGCTGCCGCGCTGGCGCGGCGCCGCGCCGATCCATCGCGCCGTCATGGCGGGGGACAAGGAGACCGGCGTCTCGATCATGAAGATGGAAGAGGGGCTTGATACCGGTCCGGTCGCGCAGGAGCGCCGGGTAACGATTGGCCCCGATGCAACGACCGGCGATCTTCACGACGAACTGGCGCGCCTGGGCGCCAACATGATGCTGGTGGCGCTCGGCGCGCTGGAGCGCGGATCGCTGCGCTTGACGCCGCAAGCCGCAACGGGCGCGACCTACGCCAACAAGATCGGCAAGGACGAGACGCGCATCGATTGGATGCAGCCGTGGCAAGCTGTCCATAACGATTGCCGCGGATTGTCGCCGTTCCCCGGCGCGTGGTGCGAACTGCCCGGCGCGGGCCGCGTAAAAATATTGCGCACCACAAAGGGAAGCGGCGAAGGACAGCCGGGCAGGGTGCTCGACGACGACCTGACGATCGCCTGCGGCTCCGGTTCGGTGCGGCTTGTGGAAGTACAGCGCGCCGGCGGAAAACCCATGCGGGCGGATGAGTTCCTGCGCGGCATGCTGATCATGCCCGCAAGCGTTCTGATCTGAGCCGGCCGTGCCCCGCTACAAGCTCACCATCGAATATGACGGCACGCCCTTCGTCGGCTGGCAGATGCAGGATAATGGCGCCTCGGTGCAGAGCGTTCTCACCGATGCGATCGCGGCCTTTGCCGGCGAGCGCGCCGCTGTCCAGGGCGCCGGACGCACCGACGCGGGCGTGCACGCGCTCGGCCAAGTGGCCCATGTCGATCTAGCCAAGGAGTGGGACAACGACACGGTGCGCGATGCGATCAACTTTCATCTGCGCCCACAGCCGGTCGCGGTGCTCGCGGCGGAGCAGGTCGAGCCGACCTTCGACGCGCGCTTCTCGGCGACCAAGCGCCACTACCTTTATCGCATCGTCAATCGCCGGGCCGATCTCGCGCTCGCCCATAACCGGGCCTGGCGGGTGCCGCGCCCGCTCGATGCCGCCGCCATGCACGCCGCCGCACAAAAGCTCGTGGGCCGGTACGACTTCACCACCTTTCGCGCGGCCGAATGCCAGGCGAAGTCGCCGGTGAAGACGCTCGATCGCCTCGATGTCATGCGAGATGGCGACGAGGTGCGCGTGGAAGCATCGGCTCGCTCATTCCTGCATCATCAGGTGCGCTCCATGGTCGGCTCGCTGGTGCACGTCGGTGAAGGCAAATGGAGCGCCAACGATCTTGCCGCTGCACTCGCCGCTCGTGACCGCTCGGCCTGCGGCCAAGTCGCCCCGCCGCACGGGCTTTATCTGGTGCGGGTGGAGTATTGAGCAGCGTCTACCGGGCAACGCAAAATTCAGTCGCGACAGGCGGGCCTGTGGCGCATCCTCTCAAAAGGCCGTCAATATCCGCATCGGCAAATCCCACGCTGCCACGTCACGGGCCAGATTGAGCAGCCCGAGGCCGACAGCAGGCACTGCGCATAGGATAAGGACGACGACGAACAGCGCTTGGGCGACAGTGCCGAGAACAATGCCGCCAGCAGCATGAGGCTTGCGAGGCTCGGTATCATTGTCGAAAGGAGCAGGAAATACACCTCTCGGGTCGGCGTCATGGCTACCGTGGCGCGTCTTACCAAACTGCGATAGGGTGCCTTACAAGGTACTTTGAGGTTAGATCATTGCGGGCGCGTCTTTTCATCCTTCTCGCTTGTGTATTGAGCGCAGTGTCGTTCGCTGCGGCGGAGCCGCCGCCGGCCTATCGCCAATGTACGAGCAAGGACAACGATCTGAACGAAAGAATATCGGCCTGTTCGACAATCATTGCGTCGGCGCAGACCAATGCGAAAGATCGAACAGCTGCATATTTCAGCCGAGGACTAGCATTGGAGAGAATGGGAAATTTCAAAGGCGCAGTTTCGGATTTGACCGAGGCGATCAATCTAACTCCGGATTTGACCATGGCGTACTTCGACCGTGGTTTCGCCTACGGAAGGCTTAGCAGATACAATTTCGCCATTATCGATTTTGACCGCGTGATTATGCAGCGGCCGAATTATGCTCCGGCCTACAACTATCGCGCCTTGTCGTTCCTCAATTTGGGCAGTCTCGACCGTGCAATCTTCGACGCCAACGCAGGCGTTGAGGCCGATCCGAATTACTCCAATTCCTATGCGACCCGCGGCTTCGCTTACGGCAGGGAATGTATCTTCGGCCGTGCAATCGCCGACTTGGACCAGGCGATCAGGCTCAGTCCAAAATTCGCGCTGGCGTACAATTATCGCGGTCTCGTCCACATGAACATGCGGGAGTTTGAGCGCGCTGCGGCCGACTTTGATCAGGCCACGCGGCTGGGTCCCAAGCTTACGGCGCCTTACGTTAATCTCGGAACTTTCTACGCAAAAAAGAATGAGTTGGATCGGGCGATCTCCTATTACAACCAGGCCATTCAGATAAACCCCAAGCATACGTTTGCTCTGGCGATGCGTGGCGCCGCGTACGCGAGAAAGGGGTCGTTTGAACAGGCATTCGCCGATTTCGATCTGGCAATTCAAGTCAATGACAAATACCCGTTGGCCCATTACTCGCGCGGCTATGCCAAGCTTCTGCAGGAACATCCGGATGAGGCGATTGCGGAATTCAGCCAGGCCATAAAGCTCGATCCAATTTTTATGAGTGCATTCGCGGCGAGGGGATTGGCCTACCAGAAACTCGGAGATTCGGACCGAGCTACGGCTGACTTCAAAGCCGCGCTGGAGATTCCCATAAAGTGCGGAGGCGATAGTTGGGCTCATGATGTGGCGCAACAAGGACTCGCGCCATCACCAAGCATTTCAGCGGACTTGGTCAACGGTGGGTCGGGCGAAAGCTCAATATCGCCGATCGCTGAGGATACCTTTTCGGATTCCGAGTAGTAGAGGAGTTGGAGCCGCCTATATCGGAAGCGAGCCTCTTTTAAACCGTTCATCTGTTAAGCCGCATGAGCGGCGGCCGACGCTCGCGCCCGCGAGGCCCGCGGTTTCCAGCCAGTGACATTGATAAGTCCCGCCTACGGTCGTATATGGAAATACCGGCTAGAGTTGGTGCTTGGCCGGCCATTTTTCAGTGAAGCGTTTTGAGTTGACTGTAGGCCTTCGCGAGAGGCTGTGCGCTTAAGAATTCGTTGGCGTGGTTTTGGATTTCGAAACGTGCGGTTGAGCCGCCGTCGGCATCAGCTAACGCACTCCGAAGGGCGATCAGTCATGCCCGAAAGAGAATTCGTCACGTCTGGACGATCGCCGTTGCGCCGCCGGCTAGAGACGGCGATACAACTCGCTGCATTGATGTTTTTCATCGTGCTCGGGTCGGCGATCTATCAGAACGCCAGCAAAGGGACGCCTCCTTCTGCTGGGCCTTCCACTCCCGGCCCTATCGAGGCGCGGTCAAAGGACGTGGGGGCGACTGACGCGAGGTCAGGCGAGAAAGAGGCAGGGCCCGCGAGCCCAAATGAGCCGGTGCCAGCCACGGCTCCGCCAACCGAAGCGAGGCCAAGTGAGGAAGGGCCAACCACCTTGGGGTCAAGCGAGCCGGCGCCAGGCAACACGCCGCCGAGCGACGCAAAGCCGAGCGACGCAAAGCCGAGCGAAGAGGGGCCAAGCACCACGGCGACAATCAAGCCGGAGCCAAAAGCCTCATTGCTTTCGCCTGCATCGCTCGACTGTGCCACGGGTTCTCCGACCTCTTGGGAGTTTGCCAATGTCGAGCTCATAGACTCGACGTCCGGTCGCGCTTCTTCGCTTGTTACCTCTTGCCGCGTCAGCCGGGACATTAACGGTCCGGTGGGTTGCCAAAACGCTGTAATTGTTGGAGTTGGCGTGGCCTCAAGCAAAGGAATTAATGCAACTGAGAGCGCCCGTGCATTGCGCCGGGGGATCAATCTGGCTTCGGCGCTGAAGAAAGATTTGCAAGCCAGATGCGCTACGAGCGTTACCGTCTCGGCATACGTACTCAATTTAGGCCGCTACAGCGATGACCAGCAACGAGACGAACCTGATCAGCGTAAAGTGATTGCGTTGGTCGCGACCGGGTTGGAGGACGCCGACGAGGCGGCCGAGGAAGCTGTAGCTACCTATACAAAGAGCGATCCTAAGATCGCGCACTACCCGATCTGCGTGTTATACAAACTGGAAGATGATGGGCATCCAACGCCCGTTCCAGCGCCGAGCAAGATTTGCGCCGATCAATCGGGTAGCATGGCGTCCCGCCAGTGACTCGTCGGGCGTCCGCTGGCGATGTCGGCCTAATCAGGACTCGTTTGACGCCACATATTTGGCCGGCACATAAGGTGGCCTGCTGTTGACGGTTTCGACGTCGAGGCCCGCGGCTGCAAAGAATGAGTCGGCGATCGACTTGATCTCGTCGGGCGCGATCACGTCCTCAATTCGACCAAAGCCTTCGGGAGCGCGTTCCTCGACCAGTTGCAGGGCGGCTTCCGGCCCGAGCCGCCGGTTGCGCAGAGTTATGTCGTTGAGCACCGGCCGGCGCTCGGCTTCGTAGCGTTTTAGCGCGTCGACCGGGCTCGGCTCCTTGAGCAGCGCGCCGGTGAGCGCGCGCGCATCGATAACGGCCTGCGAGCCGGCCTGAGATCCACTCGGATGCATGGCATGGGCGGCATCGCCGATGAGAGTTACCCGGCCGAATGTCCAGGCCTGCACCGGGTCACGGTCCACCAGGGGAAATTCGTAGATGTCGGGCGTCCGGCGGATCAATGCCGGCATGTCGAGCCACGGGGAGCGCCATTGATCGAACGCCGCCAATACCCGTTCTTGCGAAACGCGGTGGTTCCAGTCCTCGCGCGCCATCGCGGTGTCCGGAACGGACATCTGGCAAATCCAGTTGGTCATGACTTGCCCTGGCTGCGCACCCGCGGCGATCGGATAGACGACGATCCGCTGATCGAAGTGGCCGGCAATGATCATCGTGCGTCCGCCGAGAAAGGGTTCCGCATCAACAGCGGCCCGCCACAGAATCTGTCCGGCGAAGCGGGGCTCGCCTTCGTTAGGGTAGATCTGCTGCCGCACCGTCGAATGAATGCCGTCGGCGCCGACTAGGATGTCGCCACGATCCACGAGCGTCGTTCCAGTCTGGTCGTCGTGAAAGCTCGCAGTGACACCGCTCACACTCTGCTCAAACGATGTCAGCCGCAATCCGCTGCGGAAACTGTCTTCTCCGGCGCGTTCGCGTAACGCGCGCAGCAACAGGAATTGCAGTTGGCCGCGATGGATCGAGTATTGCGGCCACTTGTACCCAGCCGCAATGCCCCGCGGTTCGCTCCGGATCAATTGTCCAAACTTGTTGAATAAGCTCAGCGCTTGTGTGGCGATGCCGGTGCGGGCGAGTTGGTCGCCCAGTCCAAGCTCTGTGAGTTCGCGGACAGCTGCCGGCTGTAGGTTGATGCCGACGCCGAGCGGGACCAGGTCGTGGACCGCCTCATAGACCCGGGCCTCGATGCCGACCTGATGCAGACTCAGCGCCAGACTCAGCCCGCCGATTCCGCCACCGACAACGATCGCTTTCATTGCTCAGGAGCCGAAATATTTCTCGATAATCTGCCGATAAACGGCTGTGAGCGCAACGAGGTCGGCGACCGGTGCGCGCTCGTCAACCGCGTGCATGGTCTGGCCGACCAGGCCGAATTCGAGCACAGGGCAATAATCCTTGATGAAGCGCGCGTCCGAAGTGCCCCCGGTCGTGGAGAGCTTCGGCTTTATGCCGGTGACTTCGGCTATGGCCGCAGCGGCCAGATCAGTGAATGGACCGGGCTTGGTCACAAACACGTCGGCGTTCGATGGCTGCCATTCCAACGCATAGTGAATACGGCCCGCTGCGGCGGCGTGCGCCCGGTGCTCGATCAGCGTTTTCAGCGCGGTCTGGCTGTGCAGGTCGTTGTAGCGGATGTTGAAACGCGCACGCGCTTCGCCGGGAATGAGATTGACCGTCGGATTGCCCACATCGACCGAGGTGAACTCGAGTTTCGATGGATCGAAATGCTCGCTGCCTTGGTCAAGCGGCGCCTGCAGCGCGGCAATGAGTGTGACGAGCCCGCGGATCGGATTGTCGGCGCGATCCGGGTAGGCGACGTGACCCTGGCGGCCAGTGACGATCAGCGTGCCGTTGAGCGAGCCGCGCCGGCCGGCCTTGATGGTGTCGCCAAGGACCGAAATGTTGCTCGGTTCGCCGAGAACGCAATGGTCGAATTTCTCGCCACGCTCCGCGGCCCATTGCAGAAGTTTTATGGTGCCGTTGACGGCGACGCTCTCCTCGTCTCCAGTGATGAGCAGCGAAATCGACCCTCGTTTC
The DNA here is from genome assembly GCA_049584975.1 of Xanthobacteraceae bacterium. GTDB lineage: Bacteria > Pseudomonadota > Alphaproteobacteria > Rhizobiales > Xanthobacteraceae > BOG-931. Next base: position 20,705 of record JBAUYV010000057.1, read on the forward strand.
GGCTTGCCGCCGTGCGCGGCCAGATGATCAAGTGCCGCCGCAACGAAGCAGGCAATGCCGCCCTTCATGTCGACGGCGCCACGTCCGTACAGCACGTTTTCTGCAACATCGCCGCTGAACGGCGGATGCGACCATGCCTTCGCATCGCCCGGCGGCACGACGTCCGTATGCCCGGCGAATACGAGATTGGGGTTTTCACTGCCGATGCGGGCGTACAGGTTCTCGATCGGCGCGGTGCCGGGCTCCGCAAAGGTCATACGGTGGACGTCAAAGCCCGCCTTCGCCAACACGCCGTGTAGATAGGCGAGCGCACCGCCTTCCTCCGGCGTCACCGACGGGCAGCGGAGCAAATCGCGCGCGATCGTTACGGGATCTGCAGTCATCGCAACAGTCTAGCCTTTGCCGTTGACGCCAGCGAGCGGGTCAGGGCCGTATTGGTTTGGACCCGGCGTACCCTTGCGGAAGCCGAGCTCGATCAGGAGGGCAAGGCCGAGAATTGTGAACGGCACGGCAACAACGAATGCGAGCGTGCTCGGCTGGTCGTCTGAGCCGGCCCAGCCGGTCACCGTGAACAGGTCGAGCAGCACACTTGTTGCGAAGAAGATCCCGACCAGCCAGATGGGCAGATTGCGGTCATGGGCGCGTTTTACCGCGATGGCAAATTCCGGATAGTTGAATGCCAAATCGACGATGGCGTTCAACTTGTCGCCCTGGATGTACTGAGCGGCAAGGCACGCCAGCACATTCCCCGCGCCCACCAGACCCATGGCGATCCAGAAGGGCTGCCGGCTGATGCGGCCGTCGAAGCTGTCGAGGAGATAACGCCAATCCATCGCGCGGGGGGAGATCAATCGCGCAGCAGTTCGTTGATGCTGGTCTTGGCGCGGGTTTTTTCGTCGACGCGCTTGACGATGACGGCGCAGTAGAGATTGGGCGTGGCCTTGCCATTGCCGCGCGTTTCGCCGGGCAGTGAACCGGGCACCACGACCGAATAGGGCGGCACTTCGCCTTGCACCACTTCGCCGCTGTCGCGGTCGACGATCTTGGTCGAGGCGCCGATGAAAACGCCCATGGACAGGACAGAGCCTTCGCGCACGATCACGCCCTCGGCCACTTCCGAGCGGGCGCCGACGAAGCAATTATCCTCGACGATCACCGGTCCGGCCTGAAGCGGCTCGAGCACGCCGCCAATGCCAACGCCGCCCGAGATGTGGCAATTCTTGCCGATCTGCGCGCACGACCCCACTGTCGCCCACGTGTCGATCATAGTGCCGGAATCCACATAGGCGCCGAGATTTACGAACGAGGGCATCAGCACCACGCCCGGCGCTATATAGGCCGAACGGCGCACCACACAGCCCGGCACGGCGCGAAAGCCGGCGGCGCGGAAGCTCTTATCGTCCCAATGATCGAACTTCGATGGAATTTTGTCCCACCAGGCCGCATGCGCCGGCCCGCCGGGGATGACGCTCATGTCATTCAAACGAAACGACAGCAGTACGGCTTTCTTCAGCCACTGATTGACGCGCCAAGTCGCCTTGGCCGGCCCCTCAGCCACACGCTCGGCGACGCGAGCGGCACCGCGGTCGAGCAGATCGAGCGCCTGGTCGACCGCCTCTCGCACAGCGCCTTTGGTCGTAGGCCCGATCTCCTCGCGCCGTTCAAATGCGGCATCGATGGTCTTTTCCAGTTCGGCTGCGGACATGAAGGTTATCCCTTGCTGCCGCGGGTTGTCGGAGGAGCAATCAACGATGTCAAGCATGCACAATTCCGCTCATTCCCGCGAAAGCGCGAATTCAAGGAAAGGATGGGTCCCTGCTTTCGCGGAGTCGAGCGGATGAAGCCCTATTCGTCGCGCTCCGCCGCGACGCCGCGCAAAAAGTCGGCGAGATCGTCGGTGACATGATCGACGTGCGGCGCATCCCGGCCCGCCAGCTCCCACTCCTCGCGCAACACCACGCCAGCGCCTTTGGGCACCACGAGGACTGTGATCATGCCAAGGGCATGCGGCACTTCGAGGTTGCGCGCAAGGTCTTCAAAGATAGCCGCTCGTTTCGGATCGACGTTGTGACGAACGAGAAAGCGCTCATAGACTAACGGTCGCGGCTTGGGTTCGAGATCCGCGGCCTTGATGTCGAAGACGTCGTCGAAGTGCTCGGCGATTTCGAGGCGGCGCACAACCGCGTCCGCGTGGGCGCGCGTGCCGTTGGTGAGGATGAGTTTGCGTCCCGGCAGTTCGGCGATGGCGGCGCCCAGCGCCGGATTTGGCATCAGCAGCGAGTGGTCGATCTGATGCACGATTTCGAGAAATTCATCCGGCTGGAGCCCGTGCTCCTCCATCAGCCCGCGCATGGTTGTGCCGTAGCGCCGGTAATAGTCTTTCTGCAGCCGGAATGCCTCCTCGCGGGGGATCTTGAGAAAGCCTACGATGTAGTCGCGAATGCGTTCATCGACCTGCTGCCACAAATTCACGTGGTGCGGATAAAGCGTGTTGTCGAGGTCGAAGACCCAGGTCTCGACCTCGCTGAAGCCGCTCAAATTCCGCCGCTGCATCATTTTGCCGACTTGTTATCGCCGTTTTTCACAGCCCAAACACTTTTAATCCTCGCCGAATCAGTATCAATGGCCGTTGAGGATGGGGGAACTGCCGATGCGCACAAAGCTGCGGAAAACGCTTCCATTCGTTGTTGCAATATTCATTGGCACCATGGCGGCTGCACTGGTCGCCGGGATTGCGCTGCTGGCAGCCCATTCTTGACCCGCCAAGGAGGAGCCCAGGCGGCTCCTCTTCAGCGTGCTTCTCGCCAAGCCGTCATGGGAACGAGGCCCTTGATCGCGCCGTCGTGCAAGCGCACCGGGTCGCGCTCGCCGTCCATGGCAAGCCGCAGCACGCTGCGCGCGAGTTCATCGGGCTTTATGGAGGTGTTGCCGATCGCCTTGAGCGTCAGCCACGCTTCATCGAAGGCGGTCTCGAGAACGACCAGCGTTTGGGGATCGAACGCACTATTGTGGAAACCACGCATGGTCTGCTCTCAAGGCATTATGGGCTTCGGCACCGGTAATTTGGAGAAGACCGATGCCGCTAGATTTTGGCGCAGGCGGGGCCGACTTTGTGATACCGCCGCCGTGGCGAATGACTGATCTGCACCTGGCTCAGCCGTCGCTATCTCGTTGATCAGCTTTTTCAAGATTGCATCGGCAAAAGTGTCATAATTCTCTGCCGGAATCATGAAAGCGCCCGGACCGCCGATAACATTATCGTAATAATAATGGTCGAGCCCGGGTTCCACTGTGAGGATTGGCAGGCCATTGATGCCGATGCCATCGGCCACCGCTTCGTCACGCGCCTGGGTCACCGACCGGCCGCTGTTGTTGGAGCCGTCGCCGGATATGTCGATGACGCGACGCGTGGCCCGAAAGGGATTCCCCGCTAAGAGGACGCGCGAATAGTCGATGGCGCCGCTGATCGACGTGCCGCCGCCGAACAACTGGCGCGGGGCCGCGTCGATCGCCGCGGCAAAGGCGTCGGCGCTCGCTTTGTCGTTGATCAGCGTCCAATCGGCCACCACAACGTGCAACCGCGGCCCGGTCCACTGCATCATGGTGACGGTGATCGCCTGAGTGGCGAGCGAGTGGATCGAGTTCAAAACCTGGGGATTGCGGAACGCCGCCGCATAGCCCTGCTTCTGCAGCTCGAAGCGTCCGTTGCTGACGCTGCCGGAAGTGTCGACCGCGAGCACGATGGCAACCGTCACGTCGGTCGGTGCCGGGCTGCCTCCAGGTGCCGGTGTTTGGTTTTGCGCCGATGTAGGCCCGGCGAGAGCCGCAAGCACCAAGAGCACCCACGGCACCATGCCGCGCCGACTCTTAGGATGATGTGGGTCTCTTTGCATTGCCGAGAGCTGCTCCGGGCGCCTCATCACGCGCTTAACCGCGGCACCAGCCGCGCGGCGTTTCCGCTCGCGATCGCATCGAGGTCGGATGGCGGCAGACCAAGCTGCCGCAAGCTGTTGATCTGATTAAGCGGGAAATACGGATAATCGGTGCCGTAGGTAATCTGTGAAATCGGCACAAGCTTCATCAGTGCAGCCATAGCCGCTGGGTGGGTTGCGTTCGCCGTGTCATAGGAGAGGCGGCGCAATTCGGCCTCGATACCGTCCGGCGCGAAACCGCCGGGCGCGCGTGCCCGCTGCTCGTAGAACGCCTCGATTCGGCCGGCAAGAAACGGGATGGTGCCGCCGGCGTGGGAGAACAGCCACTTGATATCACGCAGCCGCGCAAAGGTGCCGCTAAGCAAAAGGCTCACGACGGTGCGCGTGGTATCGTGAGGCACCTCGATGACCGCGGGGAAAGCGCCGACACTGAGACGCCCGCAGCAGCTTGCCACCAACGGATGGACGTACACCACCGCTTTGCGGCGGTTGAGCTCTTCAAGTATCGGCTTGTAAGCCGGATCGCCCAGCCATTTGTCGCCGTAGTTGGTCTGCAGGTTGATGCCGTCGGCCTTGAGCGTGTCGAAAGCGTACTCAATTTCCTTCAGCGTCACGTCGACTTCGAGCATCGACAATGGGGCGAACAGCGCGTAACGGCCCGGCTTGTCGCGCACCATCTCGGCCGCGAAATCGCAGCACAGGCGCGCCATGTCGTGCGCCTTCTCGGCGCCGGCGTCGAACCACACGCCAGGTGTCGACGGGAGCGATAGCACGGCCGTGGTGATGCCGTTCTTGTCCATCGCTTCGATGTCGTTTTCCTTGGTCCAGGCGAGTTGCACGCCGAGGTGCGGAATCTTGCGCTGATCCTCCCAGTCGGCCCAAGCCTTCTGGTAGGTCGGCGGATAGAAGTGGTGATGCGTGTCGATCAATTTTGCCGTGGCGGCTCGTGCGGGGGCGGCAGTGCCTCCCAGCGCCATGGTCGCGCCGACCGCTGCCGCCCCGGCGAGAAAGTTGCGGCGTGACGCGCAGCAGGTGCATGTGTAAGACCAGCGGCCTCTGTGCGGGGTGCTTGGTTGTCTCATAGATTCCTCCCGGTTCTCATGGAAGTGATATTACAAATCGGGACGAGGGTCATCGGCACAATTGAAGCGGTCTTTGGCGACGCGAGCTTACGGCCATGAGCGACATTCGGCACGCCCTGGTGGTTGGCGGCGGGGTGGGCGGCCTCACGGCCGCCACGGCCTTGGCGCAGCGCGGCGTTGAAGTCGTTCTCATCGAGCGGCGGCCGACCTTCGATGTGCCGGGCGTCGGGCTCGGGCAGCCGGCCAATGCGCTTCGCGTCTACGATGCGCTCGGAGTGCTGCAGGAAATTCTGGCGACCGGATTCAGCTATGACCGCATGTGTATCTTTGACGCCAACCGCGAGCTGATCGTCGAACACAAGTTCCTGCTCGGCGACGAGACCGTGCCTGCGACGTGCGCCTTGTCGCGATTGCAGTTGCACGAAATCCTGCTGGGCGCTGCGCGGCGCGCCGGTGTGGAGGTGCGTACCGGGGTCGCGGTAAGCGAAATCCACGACGAGAAAGACCGTGCGACGGTGGCATTTTCAGACGATGGCGCGGGCTCGTTCGATCTCATCGCCGGCTTCGACGGGATAAGGTCGACGACGCGGCTGCATTTGCTCGGAACAACGTTCGCGCCTCGACCGTCCGGTTATGGGGGGTGGCGCGTGCAGGTGCCGCGGCACCAAGACGTGCGCTGCATGGAGTTTCTCCAGGGCATCGGCGGCAAGACAGGCGCCATGCCGCTTGGCGAAGACCTCATGTACATATTTCACATCTGCCCGGAGGAGGCAGACACGGATTTCAAGCGCGAAGACTATACGGACTTGTTCAAGGCGCGGCTGTCACCATACGGCAGCTACGTTGCCGACGTCGCCGCATCGCTCAACGCGAACTCTGACATTGTCTACAGCCCAATCGAGCCGATGATGCTGCCGTGGCCATGGTTCCGCGGTCGCGTGGTGCTCGGCGGCGATGCCGCTCACACCTTCCCTCCGCATCTGACCCAGGGCGCAGCGATGGCCGCTGAGGACGGCTACATCCTGGCGCGTGAGGCGCTTGCCGGCGATGTCCCGATCGAGGCGCGGCTGATGCGGTATTCGCAAGCGCGTTACGCGCGATGTGCCTTTGTGTACATCTTCGCGTATCAATGGATGCTGGATGAACAGTCCGTGCGCACACCGGAACAAATGGCGGCGGCACGGCGGGAATTGACGATGAACATGCCGGCGCGTCTAGCCGCCGGCGACCGCATTCTCAACAGCCGAATTTTCTAGAGCATGATCCGGAAAAGTGGATACCGGTTTTCCGAAAAGATCATGCTCCAGCGAAGAATCTAGACCATGATCCGATTCAATCTGATCGGATCATGGTCTAGGACACCGGCTTCTAAATCTAAAGGCTAAAATGCCACGGAAAACCGGTTAACGTCGCAGCAGTAGTCGTGAGCAATCTAGGCAGGCTTTGGGGGATTCCTAACGAGAGCTTATTTCAACGCCGTCAGGACAGAAATGAACAATCCAGTTACTTTTGTGCCGAGAGCTTGCACCACTCCGAGGATGACAAAGGCAATACCCCCGGCAACCAAGCTGTATTCGATTGCTGTCGCTCCGGATTCGTCCTTTGCGAGCCGAACGAAAAGTCCGGACATGTCTAGCCCCCTTGGCCTGCCGTAGTCTTGCCTTAAAGGCTAATTGGCGTTTCTTGCGCGTATGTAAATTCACGTACCAAAAATTTAGTCGTCTTGCAGTTGTATCGTGAAGGCGCGCTGGACTGTCTGATTGTCAATTTTGCATAGAATCCTACGCAAATCGGGCGGAATCTAAAGGGCGCCCGGCCGAATACGCCTGCCTTTTTCGCGTACCACGCAGGCAGTTGTTCACCCTGCGGCTTTGTATGTCGGCTCCAGGCGTGACTTCAGGAAGTCGGCGCCGCTGACCGGCGCATATTTGGCCGGACGGGTCGCGTCGGCGCAGGTCGGCAGGCAAGCGACCACGGCGTCCGGATCGGGATCAAGGAAGAAAGCGATCGAATAGCGGTCCTTTCCCGGCGGAGTGACAACCTTGTGCGGCGTCGAGACATAAATGTCGTTGGTCCAACGCATCAGGCAATCGCCGATGTTGCATACGTATGCGCCCGGTATGACGGGCGCGTCGAGCCAACGCCCGCTGCGATCGCGCACCATCAAGCCACCGCTTGAATCGGTCGCGAGCAGAGTGACGTTTCCATAGTCGGTGTGCTCGCCGGCGCCGAGTTGACCCTCGTCCAAGGGCTTGTCGACCGGCGGATAGTGCAGCAGCCGCAGGGTCGCCATCGGCTTTTTGAACTTGTCGTCGAAATAAGATGGATCGATGCCGAGATCGACCGCAAACGCGCGATGCAGGGTCCGGCCGAGCTCCAACATTTGCTTGAAATAGGCGAGCATGGTGTCGCGAAAGCCGGGGACATCTGGCCACAGGTTTAAGGCGCGGAATGGCTTTTTTGCCAAAAGGTCAGGATCGTCAGGCGTGAGTTCAAGGCCGATATTGAAGGCCTCCTTCACGTCGGCAGGCTTGCTCGGATCGAGAGCTTCGCCGCCAAGCTTGATGTAGCCGCGATTGCCACCGGCACCCACAAAGGCCGATCGCGTTTTGAAAGCGGTTGGGCTTTGGAAGAACGCGGCGGTGTTGTCGAATATTAGCTTGAGACTTGCCGGCGTGACACCGTGACCGGTGATATAGAAGAAGCCGATGCCGCGGCATGCCTCGCCGATTTTCTGGGCGACCGCCTGTTCTCCTTTGACGTCGCCCGCGAGCAAAGGGGCTACATCGACGACAGGTATCTGTGATCGCGTTTCAAGCATGGTCATGGTCGACTGCGCTGTCCAACGGTAATCCGCGTTGCTAACGCGTCACGCAAGACTTGTGCCATGCCCTGTTTTGGATGCTCGCCCTCTACTGAATCAACTTCGCGATCCGATCAATGATTGGCTTCGGCGTGGCATAGGCTTTCCGGATCAGGGCTGCGAGCTGTTCGCCATTCTCGGGGTCCAGCGAAAACTTGCGCTGGTTGGCTTCCGCGATGAACTCGGGGTCCTTCATGGTGGCATCGAAAGCCTCGCGCAGCATCTTCAATCGATCCGGCGGCATGCCGGGCGGCGCGATGAAGGGCCGGCCGATACCCTGGCCGATGTAAAGGAATTCGATTGCCTCTCTGTCTTCGGGGCGCTGCGCGAGATCGGGCACGAACGGCACGTTCTTCAATTCGGGATTGGGCTTGGCGCCGCCCTGGAACAGCACTGAGACCGTGCCGGACGAAATCCAATCCGGCCTGCGCACCTTGACGCTGTCGAGACTTTCGCAAAAGCCCTGCACCTCGCCGCGTTCCATGGCGAGAAAAACGTCCGCTGATGACGGGTAGCCGCCGACAAGCTTGAACTTCATTCCCAAGATGTCGTTGAGCGCCTTCGGGTAGGAATGCGTGCCGGTGCCCGGCCCCGTGTCGCCGACAATGAGTTCCTTTTCGGTGAGATCGTGCGCGGTCTTAACGGGCGCCGTGTGATAGGCGATGCACACATTTGTCTCCGTGGCCGGCGTGCCGATCCAGGAAAATTTGGTCGCATCGAACTGGGCGCCCGGCTCGCCGGTGAGCGGACCGAGCGCGGCATCGCGCGCAATCAGCGCCATTGTGGTGCCGTCCTTCGGCGCCTGGCTGTAGATGAAGCTCGCGGCACGATAGCTGCCGCCGCCAGGCAGATTCTGCGAGATCACGGTCGGATTGCCTGGCAGGTGCTTACCGATGTGACCGGCCACCATCCGCGCCCACATGTCGTAGCCGCCGCCTGGACCGAAGCCGATGATCATATTGAAGGTCTTGCCGGCTAATGTGATAGCCGGCGCCTGCGCCGTGGCCGAACCGGCGATGAGAAGAAAGCTCAAGGCGCCGCACAATAATCCTACCGGGACCGTGATGCGCAGGACTCGCCTGCCGTGCTCGCTCATTGTGACCCTCCCCAAAGGGTGCCGATGCTTTGCCGGCACCTGCTAACAAATGTCGCGCGGCCACGATAGCGGCAAACCGCCGCTATTCGCGAGGTCGTGGAGACTGCCACAGGCGGCGCTCCCGGTTTCGGCGGTGACCATTTCGTCGCCCTATGATAGTCCTCTCGCGCAGCATTTCCTCCCGGACGCCGGTCGGATGCCCTTCGACGTCTTCATCAGCTACTCGGTCCACGACAAGCTGACCGCCCAGGCCGTCTGTGCCACGCTCGATGCGAACGGCATACGATGCTGGATCGCGCCGCGCGATATCATGCCGGGAGCCGAGTACGGCGACGCGATCGTCGAAGCCATCAATCAATCGCGGGCGTTGGTGCTGGTCTTTTCGTCCAATGCCAACCAATCGCCCCAGATCAGGCGGGAGGTCGAGCGCGCGGTGAGTAAAGGCCTGCCGATCGTGCCGCTGCGCATCGAGAACATCGCGCCGACGCAATCGCTGGAATATTTCATCGGCGCGGTGCACTGGCTCGATGCGCTGACGCCGCCGCTGGAACATCACCTGCAGCGTCTCGCCGAGGCCGTAAAGGCGCTGCTGCGAATCGATTCCCCGGGCGTGGCGGAGGGGCAGGTACGGACGCCCATCATGACGCCGCTTGAGCGGGCTGCGGCGGCCGCGTCCATCCCACCTGCCGGCAAGCCCATATGGCAACGCAACCGGGTCACGCTCGGTGTCATCGGCGCTTGCGTCCTTTTGATCGCTATCGGCGCAGTCTGGTACCTAAGGTCGGTCACCTCCGTGAACGCGGCTGAGTGCGAACGGCTATGGATCAAACGCAACTCCTTCTACAAATCCCACGGTCTTTGCTTCCAGACGCAACGGGCAAAAGCGCATTTCGACAATACCGGTTGCACCTACAACGATCAGGATTACGTCTATGGGCATATCTTTTCCGATGCTGAACGCGCACAGGTCCAGGACATTCGCAATGAAGAGAGAGCGCGTGGTTGCCTCTGATGCTGCCGGCACGGCATGCCGGGAGCTAAGCTGGGACGGTCATTCATGAACATTCGTCGGCGGGAATTCTTACGGCTGGCCGCGTTGGGGGCAGGGCTCGCCGCCAAGGTGCGCACCGGTCGCGCAGAGGCCTATCCGTCGCGCCCGGTCCATATGCTTGTCGGGCAGGCGGCGGGCAGCTCTTCGGACCTGTCGGCACGGCTGGTCGCCCAATACCTGAGCGAACATCTCGGCCAACAGTTCGTCGTCGACGTCCGGCCGGGTGCCACCGGCAACATCGCCGCTGAGGCGGTGGTCCGCTCGGCACCGGATGGTTACACGATTCTCCTGATCAACTCGCAGAACACAATCAACGCGGCGCTCTTCACCAAGCTCAATTTCGATTTTGTCCATGACATCGCGCCGATCGCCCTGGTGCACCGCGTGCCGCTGGTGATGGAGGTCAATCCGGCGTTCCCGGCCAAAACGGTGCCTGATTTCATTGCCTATGCGAAGTCCAACCCCGGCAAGATCAATATGGCCTCGGGGGGAATCGGCGGTCCGCAACATGTCGCCGGCGAGCTGTTCAAGTTCATGGCTGGGGTCGACCTCGTCCACGTGCCGTACCGCGGCTCGACGCCGGCTTTGGTCGATTTGATGGCCGGTCAGGTGCAGGTCATGTTCGATGTTACGCCCTCGTCGCTGCCGCACATCAGAGCGGGCAAGCTCCGGCCGCTCGCGGTCACGACGCCGGAGCGCATGGATCTGCTGCCGGGCATTCCGGCCATGGCAGAATTTTTGCCTGGCTATGAGGCGTTCGGTTGGATCGGCTTCGGCGCACCCAAAGATACGCCGGCTCCCATCATTAAAACGCTGAACAAGGCGATCAACGCGGCTGCGGCAGACCCCGATGTCAAGGCAAGACTCCTCGACCTCGGCGTACAAATTATGCCGCCGAACACGCCCGAGGACGTCGCGAAGTTCATTGCCGCCGACACCGAGAAGTGGATCAAGGTGGCCAAGTTCGCCAACATCAAGGTCGAATAAGCACTAAGGGCGAGCAAAAAGCGAGCAAAGGGGAGGGGAAACATGCAAATGCAGCGACGAACGTTTTTGTCTCTTGCAGCCGGAGCCGCTGCGCTGCCCACTACGCTGAACGTTACTTTGGCGGACACTTATCCATCGCGGCCCATTACCATTATCGTGCCATTCGCGGCGGGCGGCGCGACCGACGTGCTGGCGCGCATTCTCGGCGAGCGCATGCGGGTGTCGCTCGGCCAGCCCCTCCTTGTCGAGGATGTCACCGGCGCCGCGGGGAGCATTGGCGTCACGCGCGCGGTGCGATCGCCGCCCGACGGTTACACGCTCAGCATCGGCACGTTGACCACCCACGTGCTGATCGGTGCTCTTTATCAGTTGCCGTTCAATCTGCTGACGGATTTGGCGCCGATTGCAGAGATTGGCAGCGAGCCGCTTTTGATCTGCATCAGGAATTCGCTGCCGGCCAAAAATCTGCAGGAGTTTATCGTCTGGCTGAAGGAAAATCCGGACAAGGCCAATGCGGGTATTCCGGGCGTCGGCTCGACCGGAAATCTTGCGGGCCTCGCGTTTCAGAAAGCCACGGGAACAAAATTCCAATTCATATCGTACCGCGGCGATGGTCCTGCGGTGCAGGATCTGGTTGCCGGCAACATCGATCTGATGATCGAGCCGTCATCCAATTCCGTGGCGCAAGTACAGGCCGGCACCATCCGCGCCCTGGCCGTACCGGCCAAGACGCGCCATCCGGGTCTGCCGGACGTGCCGACCACCGATGAAGCCGGTCTCCCAGGCTTCTGCGCCTCGATCTGGTTTGGAATTTGGGCGCCCAAGGACACTCCGCCAGACATCATGGCCAAGCTGAATGCCGCTACGGTCGAGGCGTTGGCGGATCCCGGCGTGCGCGCCAAACTTGGCAAGCTCGGCCAACAGGTCGCGCCGCGCGACCTGCAGACGCCTGAAGCGCTCGCCGCTTATCAGAAAGCGGAAGCGGAAAAGTGGTGGCCCATCATCAAGGCGGCCAACATCAAGGGCGAGTAGCCGCATTCTTTTCACCACAGAGGACACCAGCTGATGAAACTTCCGCGTCGCAGGCTTTTGCAATTTGTCGGTGCCATGTCCGGTGCCATGGCACTGGGGGCATTGGCTCGTCCAGCACGCGCGGACACCTACCCGTCGCGGGTGGTCAAGATCAACGTCGGCTTTCCACCCGGCGGCGGCGCGGATCTGGCCACGCGCATCGTCGCCAGCGGCTTGTCGGATATCTGGCACCAGCAAATGGTGGTAGAGAACCGGCCCGGCGCCGGGGCCCGAATTGCGCTCGACGCCGTGGCGCACGCAGCGCCCGACGGCTACACGGTGTTGCTGGCGCCGGGATCGCCGCTGGTCCAGGCGCTCCTGTTTTCGAAGCTGACCTTTGACCCGGCCGCCGATTTCGCCCCGGTGTCCCTCGTCGGCACCTATCCCAACATTATTGTTGTGCCGAATTCCTCATCGTTCCAAACCCTTCAGGAATTCATCGCCTACGCCAAGGCCAATCCGGGCAAGGTCAGCTGGGCGTCGCCGGGAGTCGGTACAGTTCCACATCTTGCCGGAGAATTGTTCAAACACATGGCCGGCATCGAAATGACGCACGTGCCGTATCGCGGCGTCAGCGAAGGGCTGATGAGCGATTTTATTTCCGGCCGCCTCGACCTGATGTTCAACACCACGGGATCGCTGTTGCAGCCGGTGAGGGCGAAGCAGGTGCGGGGCCTCGCGGTGACGAGCGCCAAACGGTTTGCAGATGAGCCGGAGCTGCCGACCGTCGCGGAGTCCGGTGTGCCCGGTTACGACGTATCGTCATGGTATGGGGTTTACGCGCCGGCCAAGACCCCGCCGGAGATCATCAGCAAGATAAACGCCGACATGGTCGCGACGCTCGGCGATCCAGCCATTAAGGAGAAATTCAAGGTGCTGGGGGTGCTGGCGCAAAGTTCGACTCCAGCCGAGCTTGCCGCCAGGAACAAGGCCGATGCAGCCTTATGGGCGCCGATCATCAAGGAGGCCAACATCAAGGTCGAGTAGGGGTCGCTCGTTCAGGCAACGCGATAGCGCTCAATAATGCGCTCATCGACATCGATACCCAATCCGGGCCCTTGCGGCACCCGCATGTGCCCGTCGCGCGCATCGATAGCCTCGCCGAGCGGCGTGGCTTCGAGCTCGCAGTAGAACCGCTCGCACATCGAATCGGGAAGGCATGCGGCGATGACGTGCAGCGTCGCGATCAGCCCCGGCCCGAAATAGGGCGTGTGCGGCATGACGCGTACGCCGTGCTGCTGCGCGATTGCGATCGCCTTGCGCATGGCGACGACGCCGCCGATCTTAGTCACGCTCGGCTGGAAGATATCGAGCGCGCCGCGCTCGATGGCTTGGCGTGCCTCGCCCGCATGGCCGATGTTTTCGCCCGCCGCGATGGTGACGCCGGTCTCGCGCCGGATTCGCGCCATGGTGTCGTAATCGTCGACCGGATCGACCGGCTCCTCCAGCCAAGCGAGGTTGTAGACTTTCAGCTTGCGCGCCATTTCGAGTGCCTCGTCCGGCGGCCAGGCGCAATTGGTATCGACCATGAGCGCGATGTCCGGCCCGGCGGCTTCGCGTCCCGGTGCCACGGTCTCCACCAGGTGTTCGTGCAGCTTGATGGCCGTGTAGCCGCGCGCGACCGCTTGCTCGGTGTAGCGGGCGACGAGATCGGGCTTGCCGTAGCGCAGAAGGCTCGCGTAGGTCGGGATGCGGTCCCGCGTGGCGCCGCCGAGCAGGCGATGAAGCGGTACGCCCTTGGCCTTGCCGGCAATGTCCCACAGCGCGATATCGATGCCGGAAAGCGCGAAGCTGACCGGGCCATGCCGGCCCATGGCGTGAAGCTTGCGCTGCAAGTCCGCCATGAACGACGGCACATCGGTGAATTCGCGCCCGATGCAGAGCGGCGCCACGACGCGCGTGATCGCTTCCCGGGTCACCGCCGACGCGGCAAAGCCGAACGCCTCGCCCCAGCCGGTCAGGCCGGCATCGGTGTCGACGCGCACGAACAGGACCTCCATGAGCGTCCACGGCCCGAGCGGCCGCATCTGCTTTGGGCCCCCGTGCTCGTAAGGGACTGCGATGAAGAGGGGTTCGACTTTCGTGATTTTCATTGTGTGCTCCGGCCGGCGGTCAGCGCACAGAATGGCGCGCCACGGCACCGCGAGCAACATGCGAGCGGCTCAGTGTCCAGTACGACGTTTTGAGCGAGACGAAATTTGGAAGCGCAATTTTGCGGCCTTGCGTGGCGTGATTTGGAAGGCCCGACTCTCGCAAAGAAAAAGGGCGGCTCGAATGCCGCCCCTTTGTTTTATCGCCGCCTCAATACTTCTGAGTGAGGTGACTATTGTAGCCGACACTGCCGCCGCCTGTGAGCGCCGGATCGTCTGCGCTCGCAGATGGAGCTGGACTGTAGTTGTAAATTCCGTAGTCGCGAACGTGGGTCCGGTGAACCGTAGGATATTGTTGGGCGAATGCGGGCGATGCGGCAACGAGGGCGCCGGCGATCACCATCACGGCGGTTTTCAAGATCATGCAGTTTCTCCTGTCTACAAAGTAAGCGAGCGTGATGCTCCGTCGCCCGCTGACCGCACATAGGCCTGATGCCGTCGATCGCAATAGCCGCATTTTAGAATGGACTATTCATCAGGAACGAATAATTGTTCCGATGGAATTCAAAGATTGCCGCGGCGTTGTCGCGAATTTTATGTCGCGGAGGGCCGTGATGACGCGGCAGTTATGGAGCACGGGATGCGCGGCGGGTGGGAACCACGTGAACGACGCTATATCCACCGCTCTTAAGCGTGCGCAGAAATTCCGGGAGCATGGCTGCAGTCTGCGCTCTGGTGTCGTGGAACAGCACAATGCCTCCACGCAGAGCTTCAAGCCGTTGGAGTACGAGTTGAAGTTGTTGACCGGGGGATTGCGGGTTCCAGTCGCTCGCCCAAAGGTCGGCTCCGAATACCACAATCCCGCGCTTCTCAAGATAATCGAGCAACGCGGGCGTGGAGGCGAAGCCCGGAAAGCGGAAGAAGGGTGTCCGTGGAGTCTGGGTCGACTGACCGTAAAGTGCGCCATCGACGCCGGCAAATCCCCGGTCGATCTCTGCGACGGCAGCGGCGAACGACATCCGGTCAAGCGGAGGATGCGAATAGGTGTGGGAGGCGACGGTATGCCCCTCGGCAAGCTCGCGACGGGCGAGGTCCTGATACGTCATTGCGTTGCGTCCCAAGAGAAAGAACGTGGCTCGCACGCATTCGGCCTTGAGCGCATCGAGAATGCGCGGAGTGGTTCCCGGCCACGGACCGTCGTCAAAAGTCAGGACGACCTCTCGCGGCGCGAGCGGCAAGGTCTGCGGGAAGGACTTACGGCCGACCCGTGGAGTCGTCGCCGCATCGACAGCAAGGATGCGCTTCGTGCCGAGCACGTCCGTTCGGCCCTCACAACGCGATTGGGCCTGCGCCGCGGTCGCCGTCAATCCAAGCACGAAAAGAAGGGTGACGGCCCAGACTGGCATGGCTTGCCTCGGCGGCAGCACGGATGGGATGAAATTCGCGGCTAATAAACCACGACGCTGCGAATCGATTTGCTTTCGCGCATCAGGTCAAAGCCCTTGTTGATCTCGCCGAGCGGCATGGTGTGGGTGATCATCGAGTCGATCTCGATCTTCTTCTCCATATACCAGTCGACGATCCTTGGCACGTCGGAGCGGCCGCGGGCGCCGCCGAAGGCCGTGCCGCGCCACACTCGGCCGGTCACGAGCTGAAACGGGCGCGTCGCAATCTCCTGTCCTGAGCCGGCGACGCCGATGATGATGCTCTGTCCCCAGCCGCGGTGACAGCTTTCCAGCGCGGCGCGCATGAGGTGGACGTTGCCAACGCATTCGAACGTGTAGTCGGCGCCGCCGATCTGATCGGCGCCGGACTTGGTCATGTTCACGAGGTGAGCGACCAATTCGGCCGTGCCGCCGCCGATCTCTTTTGGATTGACGAAGTGCGTCATGCCGAAGCGTTCGCCCCAGGCTTTCTTGTCCGGATTGACGTCGACGCCGATGATCATGTCGGCGCCCACAAGGCGAAGGCCTTGAATGACGTTAAGCCCGATGCCGCCGAGGCCGAAGACGACGGTCTTGGCTCCGGGCTCGACCTTCGCGGTGTTTATGACCGCACCAATGCCCGTGGTGACGCCGCAGCCGATGTAGCACACCTTGTCGAACGGCGCGTCCTCGCGAATCTTCGCCACCGCGATTTCCGGCAGCACGGTAAAATTGGCGAAGGTCGAGCAGCCCATGTAGTGGTGAACTTTCTTGCCGTCGGCTGAGAATCGCGAGGTGCCGTCGGGCATCACGCCTTGGCCCTGAGTGCCGCGGATCGCGGTACAGAGGTTGGTTTTGCGCGACAGGCAGGACGGACACTGCCGGCATTCCGGTGTGTAGAGCGGGATCACGTGATCGCCCTTCTTAACCGACGTGACGCCCACGCCGATGTCGACAACGATGCCGGCGCCCTCGTGGCCCAGGATCGCGGGAAATAGACCTTCGGGGTCCGCGCCCGACAGGGTGAACTCGTCCGTATGGCAGATGCCGGTCGCCTTCAGTTCAACCAGCACTTCGCCCGCACGCGGGCCATCGAGCTTTACGGTCGTGACTTCGAGGGGCTTGCCGGGCGCATAGGCCACCGCAGCGCGGACGTCCATGGGCATTGCAAATGTCCGTAAATGTTGGATCGTCACCGACGATGACATTGGAGGGATGAAATGGCAAACGCGCAGCCACTTCCGCCGAAGCTTGAGTTTATCTTCGGTGTGCACGTCACGGTCGATACGCCGCAGGATCTCGGCCCCTTCAACAAAGGCCGCCGCCGTGTCGTGCCGATCATCGGCGGGGAATTTTCCGGACCGGACATGCGCGGCAAGGTTTTGCCGGGCGCCGACTGGCAGCTCATTCGCCACGATGGCGTCGCCGAGCTTGAAGCGCGCTATACGCTGAGCACCGAGGACGGCGCCACGATCCATGTGCGCAACCTGGCGCGCCGCCATGGCCCCGCCGAAGTGATGGCCGCGCTGACCTCGGGCCAAACGGTCGAGCCGGGCAGCTATTACTTCTGCGGCACCACGTTCTTCGAGACCACCGACGAGCGCTATGCGTGGATGACCAAACACATTGTCATTTGTACGGGCCAGCGTGATCCGGCGACGGTGACGTTGCAGTTTTACAAAGTGGCGTGAATGCCGAAGGTCTCATTCCAGGCGCTCCACCTGCCGCAGTGAAAGGAACAGTCTCATCCATATCAGCGCCGCCGCGATGGTGCCGAGACCGCCGAGCACGACGGCCGGCATTGCACCGAACAGGGCCGCGGTCACGCCGCTTTCGAATTCGCCGAGTTGATGTGAGGCGTTGAGTTGCGCGTTTGCGACGCCAAAGCCATACGAACGATGCCGCCTAGCCTTAAGGACATCGCCGCAGGCCAGCACAGCGCAAAGCCTGTTATGATCGCATCAAGGTAGGGAACAACATCGGCAATGCAAAACGGATCGATCCACGACCGTATCGCCATGCACAACGCCAACGCGTTGAAGATTGGCTTGTTCGGCGCCAATTGCTCTTCGGCACGCACCGCCACCCTTGTGCCTGAGCGCTGGCTGGCCGAGTGGCCCGATTGTCTCAATCTCGCACGCTTGGCGGACGAAGCAGGCATCGATTTCTTGCTGCCGATCGGGCGCTGGAAGGGCTATGGGGGCGCGAGCGACTTTCATGGCACCACGCTTGAGACTGTCACCTGGGCGTGCGGCCTGCTCGCGGCCACTCAGCGCATCACGATCTTCGGGACCGTGCACGCCCCGCTGTTCCATCCGTTGATTGCCGCTAAGGAATTTGTCACCGCCGATCATATTGGCGCGGGTCGTTTCGGGCTCAATCTCGTGGCCGGCTGGAACGAGGGCGAATTTGCCATGTTCGGCGTTGAGCAACGCGACCATGAAGACCGCTACGAATTCGCCCAGGAGTGGATCGACGTGGTCAAGCGCGCTTGGTCCGAGGATGAATTCGATTTTGACGGCAAGTTTTTCAAGCTTACCGGGGTGCGCGCCAGACCTCGTCCGTTTGGCGGAACGCGGCCCGTCATCATGAACGCGGGGTCGTCGCGGACCGGCCAGTCCTTTGCGATGCGCAACTGCGATGCTTTCTTCACATCGACCGCGGCGCTCCGGCTTGCGGTCGCCGGAACCGCACAGGATGCGAGCGTGCCGGTGTTCGATCGCATCGTGCAGCAGGTCAATGGCATCAAGGCCAATGCGCGCGCATTTGGCCGCGAGATCGATGTCTACACCCAGGGCCAGGTGATTTGCCGGCCGACCCAGCAGGAGGCCGAGGACTACCATCGCTACGCCAACTTCGAGCAGGCGGACTGGCCCGCCATTGAGCAGATGCTGGCGCTCAAGAACATCACCCGGCAAAACACGCCGGCCGACGAATACGCCGCCAAACGGTCGCTGCAGGCAGTAAGCGGCGTCGGTGGCTTTCCATTCGTCGGCACGCCGGACAAGGTTGCCCAGGAGTTCGCCGATATCGGCCGCGCGGGCGTGCGCGGCATCGCGGTTTCGTTCGTCAATTACCTGGAAGAGGTGCCGTATTTCTGCGCCGAGGTACTGCCACGTCTTGCGCGCATGGGGCTGCGAGCAAATTAGACGCGACTTAGGCCTTACCTCCGGCCGGTATCACGATCTGAGTCTGCGTGACGATCGCACAGAGCCTGCCGTCGTTGCGGGTAATGCACGTCTGCCAGACCATGGTGGTGCGGCCGCGATGCAGCGGCGTGCACTCGGCGTGCGCGGTGTCGCCGATGGGAATAGGCGCGAAAAAATTGGTCTTGCTCTCGATGGTCGCGGTGCGCGCGCCTTCCGGCAGATTGGCCATAGTGGCGGTGCCGCCGAGATTGTCGGCGAACGCCATGATGGCGCCGCCGTGGAGCACGCCCATGCGGTTTTCCAATTCGTCGCGGACGAACAACTCGAATGGTATGCGCGCCTGCAGGAGCGTCCGGCTTTCAAGGCGACCTATTTCCCAGGATCGCGCGTTTCCGATTTTCTAAAGCTCGAGCCGCTCTATGCGGCCGAGAGGGGCTGAGAATGAGCAGCACCATGGACCGCGACCCCGACGTGCAGCCGCCGTTCGCGGAATTGATGGGCATGAAAATCACGCAGGTTTCGCGTGACAAGGTCGTGGCCGCCGACGCGTGGATATTTATCCTGCCAAACGTGCGCGAGCCCGAGATCCGCCATGCGATCGATGCTCGGCATCACCAGTACGTCGGCCAGCGTGAACTGCTCGCCTGTCAGCCAGGGGCCTTTCTTGGCGATTGCCTCGTCCATTCGGCGGCAGGTCTCGGACAACTCACCGAGGGACTTATCGACCTCGGTCTTAGAGAAGCCCTTGGGTGTACCCATCCGTTGGAACAGCTCTTTGCGCACCGGCCGGGGATTGATCTCCTGTGCTTCGAACTGCGTTTGATCGAGGCCGCTGAAGCGATAAAGAAACGCGCGATTGAAGGAGGGAACGCGAATGGCGCCGACGGCGACTTCCTCGATGTAATGCATCCAAGCGCGCGCACGTGCGCGGTCGACGATGTCAGCAGGAAGGAGCGGGTTCTGCGGATATTTCTCGTTGAGGTATTCGCAGATGACGCTCGATTCGATGATCGGCACGCCGTCGTCGACCAGGGTGGGAACGACGCCGTTCGGATTGAGCTTTAGATAATCCGGCTCGATCTGTTCCTTCTTGCCGAGGTCGATGCGCACTTCGTCGAACTTGACCCCCTTCTCGTGAAGCACCATGCGAACCTTCTGGCTGCAGGTGGAGTGAGGGGCGTGATAGAGCACGAGCATCCAAGTCTCCTGGCCAAACGCAAAGAGCGCGACCGAAGCCGCGCTCTTGCACTTAAGACCAGTCCGGCCGGAAAGTCACTTGGGCTGCGGCACCAAGCGGATATAGGGCTTCGGCGTCTTCCAGCCTTGCGGATAGAGCTTCTTGGCTTCGTCGTCGGTCACCGCGCCGGTGAGGATGACGTCCTCGCCCTGCTTCCAGTTTGCAGGTGTCGCCACGCGATGCTTGGTGGTGAGCTGCAACGAGTCGACGACGCGCAGCACCTCATCGAAATTGCGGCCCGTGGTCATCGGATAGACGAGAACGAGCTTGACCTTCTTGTCCGGCCCGATGACGAACACGTTGCGCACGGTCTGATTGTCGGCGGGTGTGCGGCCTTCCGACGTGCCGCTCGTGGCTGCCGGCAGCATGCCGTAGAGCTTGGAGACTTTCAGATCGGTGTCGCCGATCATCGGATAGTTCGGGGCAAAGCCGACCACATCCTTGATGTCGCTTGCCCATTTTTTGTGGTTGTCGACCGGGTCGACCGACAGCCCGATGATCTTGACCCCGCGCTTGTCGAACTCAGGCTTCAGCCGCGCCATTGTGCCAAGTTCGGTCGTGCACACCGGGGTGAAATCCTTCGGGTGCGAAAAGAGCACGACCCAATTGTCGCCGATCCAGTCGTGGAAGCGGATTTTACCTTCGGTTGTTTCGGCTTCGAAGTCCGGGGCAGTGTCTCCGATCTGCAGCGCCATGGAAAACCTCCGTCGCTAGGGCTGTTTGGATCTTCGCGAAAGTATTGCGTTGCTTATGTACGGTCGGAACTGCCTCAATACTAGCCTAAATCGTCAAAATGATTCGATTCCGGCAAAGAACTATTCATTCAAGGGCCCGGAATCTCTTGAAAGAATCGGCTAAGAGCGGCAGAGATCGGGCAAGAATCTTCGGACAGAGCGGGCCGATCACCAGACCTTGAGTGAAACTTCTGGGGACGCCGCGAGTTTGCCGCAGTGGTGCCCTTGGTCAGCCACCCTGCGATTCGACCTTGTAACGCGTAGCGTGAGTCGCGTGACTTGAGGGCTTAGAATAGGGCCGCGCCGGCAATGTCGGCCGCCAGCGGTCCGGAGGCGATCAAGGCGATGTTGGTCACGTATTACCCCGATATTGCAACGCTTGCCGCGATGATTGCGCACTCGCAGATCGTGGTGCGGGAGCCGCCGCAGGTGGTATTCGACCATCTTCCCGGGGGGTACGAGGAAATCGACATCGCCATTCTCGACTGGATCGCCGCTGAAGGGCGTCGCGTTGGCCGTGGGCTTGCCCTGATGTGAGTTCAGCCTCACCCGCGATCGGAAATAGGGTGGTTCTCTTAGAAATCGTGGGTCGGCTATTTGACGCGGCCACTTTTCAGTCCAAGCTCCCTTCCAATCGCGTCTCGCGCGCACTAGGACAAAGGCAGCGCTAAGGGGCTGCCAGTGTTTATCTCGTTGTTATCTGTCGGCCGCCCCGTCGCGGCTGTATAGTACATCCTCGTGAAAGACCTGTGGAACAAGCGCCGATACCTCCTTGTCGCCGCCGGCCTGATCACTGTCGGCGCAATCATCCTCCTCGTGGCGGGAGGCCGTCTAACCAATCATTCCGACCGACTGTGGCAAATCGTACACGAGGAGTGCGTTCCCGACCAAGAGCGGCACGGCAATCCGTCGCCCTGCGCACTTGTCCATTTGCAGGATGGCGTCGAGCGCGGTTATGTGATTTTAAAAGATTTGATCGGCGTTACGCAGTATCTGCTGTTGCCCACGGCCTTCGTAAGCGGAATTGAAAGTCACGACCTGCTGCTGCCGAACGCACCGAATTACTTCGCCGCTGCTTGGCGCGAGCGCGGCTATGTCGAGAGGGCGGCGCGGCGAACGCTGCCGCGCGCCGCGATAAGCCTCGCGGTCAACTCGGTGCTAAACCGGTCGCAGAATCAACTTCACATCCACATGGATTGCGTTCGCCTCGACGTGCAGGCGACGTTGCAGCGCCTGCTCGCTGGGATCGGCAACGATTGGGTGGTACTTCCGGAACTGCTCGTTGGCCACACCTACCGGGCGAGGCGGATTTTGGCCGAGGACCTCGGCGGAGCTAATCCGTTTGTATTGCTGGCCGATGGCGTGCCGGACGCCCACGCCGCCATGGGCGCGCAGACCCTGACGGTGGTCGGCGCGCAATTTGCCGACGAGAAGCCGGGTTTTGTCATCCTTAATACCCGGGTGGATGCCGGAAGCGGCGCGTTTATCAGAGGGGAGGAATTGCAGGATCATTCCTGTGCCGCTGCACGAGAGTAGACTAGTGTATCGCCTTATAGCCATCGGTCAGCGTATTCAAGAAAGCGATAATGTCGTCGATCTCACTTGACGACAGTCGTGGTGGATCGCCGGGC
Organism: Xanthobacteraceae bacterium; assembly: GCA_049584975.1. GTDB lineage: Bacteria > Pseudomonadota > Alphaproteobacteria > Rhizobiales > Xanthobacteraceae > BOG-931. The sequence goes on from JBAUYV010000057.1 coordinate 43,052, forward strand.
TTGCCGCCGAACGGTGGTTCGGCGTTGATATTGGCCGAATAAGCGGCCGGCAAATCGTCGAATTTTCGCACGCGCCCCTCGGCGTCGCGCGAGTACCAGTGGCCGGGATCGGTATCGCGTCCGACGTAGAATGCGATGGCGTCGCGCAAGCTGTGGATTTTGCCATTGTGGAAGAATGTCTGCCGGAGCGCGACGTTGCGCAAGGTCGGGGTCATGAACCGGCCGCAATAGTCGCTGTGCCCGGCAAGATCGGTGCGCAGCGGGCCGCACAGGCCGAGATCGAAAAAATTCGGATCCGCGTTGGCGGGGATAGCGCGGTTGCGCGGCACGCCGACCGCGATCAAACCGTAATCGGTGAATTGCGGCGGTGTGCCGTCCTTGCCGCGCTGACTGCGATGGCAGTTCCCGCAATTGCCCTTTTCCGGATCGTTGAACAGCGCAAGGCCGCGCGCCTCCTGTTCAGTTAGCGGGGAGCCGCCCGCCAGATAGGCGTCATATTTGCTGCTGTAGGGATAGAATTCCCGAAAATCCTGCTGAAAGACTTCGAGCGCCTCGACGACGCCGGCGAAGGCCTTATCGGTATCGTCGAAAACGGTGGCGCCAAATATGTTGCGCATGTCGTCGGCGTAGTTTGCCTTGCGAACCGCGGTGACCACGTCGGCCGGTGCGTCATTGGCCATCTCAAAGGACGACAACAGCGGAATGCGCGCCTGGTCGCGGCCGCGATCGACACGGCCATCCCACGTCAGGCCGCCGGTCGGCCCATTGTCGATAGTGTCGTCGCCTTCGTCGTCGGATTCAAAGTAATGCTCGGTAAACGGCGGCACCACTTGCAGGTATTTGAGCGACGGAACGGCGCGAATGCCGGGCTGAAGCATGTCCTTGCCGCCGAACTGCACGGCAAGCGCATTGGGCGGGCCGAAAGCGTGCTGCGGGTCGTGGCAGGTAGCACAGGCCATTCGGCCCGAGGCGGACAGTGACGGATCGAAGAATAATCGACGGCCCAAGGCCGCCAGTTGCGTCGCACGTTCGTAGGCTTGAGGACGAGTCAGCGGCCCGTCGCCCACCTGTGCGCTCACGCCCGCAACGCCGGACGGGGACCACAGTAGGATCGCCAGGATAATTCGCCAAATCCGGTGCATATGAAATCCCGGCTTAATGCAAACTGCGGTCAAACTTGGGGGCCTTGCGTGACAGTTTTCTGACAATGCCTGCAAGGCTTCATGGAACTGCCATAGAACTTGGCCAGTGTGGGCAAAGTCTCATCACAGTCAAAATGAACCAGCCGATGGGAGTTTGCATGCGACATTCGCTGAAATATTACGTTTCGTTCCTTGCGATTCTGGCGGCGGCTCTGCCGGGCCTGCTCGCCGGGGAGGCTGCGGCGCGCGACAAAGGTCCGCGCGGCATCCAAAAAATCAACACCGTGGTGATCATTTACGCTGAGAACCGCAGCTTCGATCACCTCTATGGCTCGTTCCCGGGCGCCAACGGATTGCAGAATGTCACGCCCGCAAATTCCACGCAACGCGACCGTGATGGCTCTGTTCTAAAGGAATTGCCGCCGATCTGGACTGGTCTGACCGCCAAGGGCGTTACACCGCCGGTGACCCAAGCCCAGACCGAACGCCTGCCCAATCAGCCGTTCGCGATCGACGATGCGAAAGGCTTCAATACGCCGCTCGGCGTCACTACGCGCGATCTGTGGCATCTTTTCTATCAGAACCAGATGCAGATCGACGGCGGCAAGAATGATCGTTTCGTGGCTTTCGCCGATTCCGGCGCGCTCGTAATGGGCCATTACGACGGTACCAAACTGCCGCTATGGGGCGCGGCGCAAAAGTATGTTCTCGCCGACAATTTTTTCCAAGGCGCGTTTGGCGGCTCGTTTCTCAACCATTTCCAGCTCGTCTGCGCGTGCGTGCCGATCTATCCCAACGCTGACAAGAGCATTGTCGCGGTTCTCGATCCGGACGGCGTGTCGCTAACGCTTGCGCCAGACTCGCCGAAATCGGCGATCGATGGACCGCCAAAATTCGTCAACATGATGGGGCAGGTGACGCCAGATTATTACGCGATCAATACGCTCCAGCCGCCGTACCAGCCAAGCGGCGTCAAGCCGGCGGCTGGCGGCGATCCGGCGCTTGCCGACCCGAGCGCGACGAACCGGCTGCCGCCGCAGCATGCGATCACCATCGGCGATCTCTTGAGCCTGAAAGGGATAAGCTGGGCGTGGTACGCTGGCGCATGGCAGGACGCGCTCAACGGCGATCGCGACTCGCCGCCAACGTTCCAGTTTCACCACCAGGCGTTCAATTACTTCTCCAATTTCGCGCCTGGCACTCCGGCGCGGGCCGAACATCTGCGCGACGGGGGCATGAACGGTGTTGCATTCATCAAGGCGATCGATGCCGGACGGCTGCCCCAGGTCACCTTCTATAAGCCGCAGGGCAACCTCAACGAGCACGCCGGCTACGCGGACGTCTTGGACGGCGACCGCCACATCGCCGATATCGTTGCGCACCTGCAAAGGAGCCCGCAGTGGTCGCGCATGCTGGTGGTCATCACCTACGACGAGAATGGCGGCATCTGGGACCATGTCGCGCCGCCCAAGGCCGACCGCTGGGGTCCGGGCTCGCGGATCCCGGCCATCATTGTCTCGCCGTTCGCCAAACGCGGTTTTGTCGATCACACCCAATACGACACGACGTCGATCTTGCGTTTTATAACGCGGCGCTTCGATCTGCCGACGCTGCCGGGCTTGGCCCAGCGTGACGATGCGCTGCGAGCCAACTGGCTGCCGCCAATGGGCGATCTTACCAACGCGCTCACGTTCTGACGCTTAGTCGGCTAAAGCCGGCGCACGGCAGCCTGTGCCACAGGCAAAAAGGCGGCCCCGGATTTGGGGCCGCCAAAAGGTCCGCGCGAGAGGAGGAGAGCGCGGACCGGGCGCTTGCGAGCGGCCATCTTGCTCGCAAGCGATGTGATGGTCGCGGGTCAGCGACCCGCGGGGAGTGGACTATTCGCCCTCTACGCCGATGGCGTAGGCGGTCTCGCCGTGAACCGCGTCGTCACCGACTTTC
>JBAUYV010000058.1:0-26578 GCA_049584975.1 Xanthobacteraceae bacterium
AGTCCAACAACCGCATCAGCGGATGCGGCTCGCACCCAGCGGGGTGCGCACGCCTACCGGCGTCCCACCACGGCGCTTGCGGCAGCGAACGAACGCCACCGCTCAGCTTCAGGCGCACTTCCTGGGACTTGGCTGCAGAGTGGGCGTTACCCGCCCCCGCCTGTCCCAGTCCAGCGATCACAGTCGCAGACCGGTCATGATGCCGGCCGGGCGTTTTCCCGAAGCCGCCCGGGAGCGGAGTGTGTCGCTCCGCCCGCGGGAACCGCTCCCGCTCCGCCACCGCGAGCACCCCCGTGGCAGCATCCTTCGTGAGCGAGATTCGCAGGATTTCATACCTAAAACAGCGACGAATGTCAAGGAAAATCTCCGCGCGGCGATGACCGAGCGCCCGCCGCCTTGGGCAGCGAAATACGATCGACGCGTTGCGCACGAATGTTCGTTTCGACCCCGCGCGGCGTCAGCGCCGCGCTACTGCCGAGCGTGCCGCCCGGTTTGGTTTTGCTGATAGCCGGTGCTGCGCAAGACGCGGCCCAGCGCTGCATGCAACGCCTTAGCGGCAATACTTTGAACGGGTTGAGCGGCGCGGCGCGCGCGCCTAGTATTCCGGCGTCAGGAAGGATTACGCCATGGAAAAGAAATACAACCGCGCAGCCCAGGATATCGGCAACGCCGTCGGCATCGGCCACGTCAACGTCCGGATCGACGACCAGCACAAGGCGACGCATTTCTACATCACCGGCCTCGGCTATACGCGCGATCCGTTCCTCAACACCGGCGCCGGCAACATGTGGATCAATGTCGGCATGAGCCAATTCCACCTGCCGATGGGCAAGCCTGACGTAGTGCGCGGCACCACCGGCCTGGTGATGCCGGATCGCAGGGCGCTGCTGGAGCGGCTGAACAGGGTGAAGAAGGCGCTCGACGGCACCAAGTTCCAGTTCCGCGAGAGCAACGACGGGGTCGAGACGGTGTGCCCGTGGGGCAACCGCATCACCGTGCACGAGCCGGACGCCGAGCGCTTTGGCCGCGTCCAGCTTGGCATGCCCTACGTGCGTTTCGACGTGCGCCCCGGCACCGCCGAAGGCATCGCGCGCTTTTACCGCGAAGTGCTGGACGCGCCGTCCGAGGTGAAAAAGAACGGCGCCGGGCCGGAGGCGAAAGTCCAGGTCGGCGAGAATCAGTATTTTTATTTCCGCGAGACCGACAAGCCGCAGGCGCCATACGAGGGCGACCACGTCCAAATCTATCTGGTGAATTTCTCGCGCCCGTACCGCAAGCTGCTCGATCTCGGCCTGATCACGATAGAAGACAACGAGTACCAATACCGCTTCAAGGACATCATCGACCTCGACACCAAGGAAGTGTTGTTCACGATCGAGCACGAGACGCGCAGCCAGACCAACCCGATGTACGGCCGGCCGCTGATCAACCGCAACCCGGCGGCCACCAACATGGATTACAAGCCCGGCCACGATCAGATGTCCTGGGCGCTGCCGTGATGGTCCTGTCGTGCCCCGCGAAGGCGGGGCATCCAGTAATCGCAATCGTCGTCGTTGGAAATCTAAGCGCGGTGGTTACTGGATCATCCGCTTGCGCGGGTGATGACACGCAGCGAGCAGAAGAAGCCGCATGAGTAAGCGCGCGCTGGTGATCGGCGGCTCGCTCGGCGGGTTGATGGTGGCGCATCTGCTGCGCAGCATCGGCTGGGAAGCGGTCGTTTTCGAACGCAACGAAGAGGAGCTGGCGAGCCGCGGCGTCGGGCTCGGCACGCACCCGCAGCTCATCGCCGTACTCAAACGCGCCGGCGTCGATTTCGACGAGTCCATGGGTATCACGCCGCCGCGCGCTGTTTGCCTCGACGGCGCCGGCAGGATCGTCATCGAACGGCCGATGGGGCGCACGCTGAGCGGCTGGTCGCGGCTTTACCAGGCTTTGTTGGACGGCCTGCCGCCGCGGACCTATCGGCTCGGCAAAAGGCTTACGCGCGTGGCGCAGGACGATGAAAGCGTCACCGCATATTTCGCCGACGGCACGGGCGAACGCGGCGATTTGCTGGTAGGCGCGGACGGCCTCCGCTCCACCGTGCGCACGCAATTCCTGCCCGACGTCCAGCCCGTCTATGCCGGCTATGTGGCTTGGCGCGCCGTGCTTGACGAAGCCGATGTACCGCCCGACCTGTGGCGCGAGATGGTCGAACTCTATGCGTTCTGTCTGCCGGAGGGCGAGCAGCTCATCAGCTACGCGGTGCCGGGGCGGGACAACGATACGGCGGTCGGGCACCGTGGCTACAACATCGTCTGGTACCGGCCGGTCGATCGCGAGACGCTCGCCGACATGTGCACCGACGCCAAGGGCAACCACCACGCCGCCGGCATTCCACCCCCGCTGATCCGGCCGGACGTGATCGCCCGCGTCAAAGCCGACGCCAAGGCGATCATCGCGCCGCAGGTCGCCGAGATTTTCGCCCGCACCACGCCGTTCTTCCAGCCGATCTACGACCTTGCGTCGCCACATCTGGTGTTCCGACGGGTCGTTCTTGCCGGAGATGCGGCTTTCGTGGCGCGTCCTCACGCCGGCGCCGGCACCACCAAGGCGGCGCTCGATGCGGCCTGCCTGGCCGACAGTATTCGCGACGCCGGCGATGATCTTCGTACCGGACTCCTGGCTTACGAGCGCATGCAGCAACCTTTCGGCAGCGCGCTGGTCGAGCTCAATCGGGAGGAAGGCGCCTACCTGAGCGCCCAGCTCAAGCCGAAAGCCGAGCGGACCGCAGGCGAATTGCACCGCGATATCGGCGCGGTATTGCACGCCCATACCAACCGCAGCGATCAGGTCGGCGATATTGTTGCGGCGCACGGCCTTGACGTTCATGTCAACTCGCCGCTTTAAAGGACGCGAGGAGCGAACGTATGAAATTCGGGGTGCAGTTCTTTCCCAACTTCCGGCCGACCGACAAAAGCGCCGAGGACTACTTCGCGCAGAGTCTCGATATCGCCGCGGAGGCCGACGAGCTCGGCTACACGCACGCGCGTTCCGTCGAGCATTATTTCGAGCGGTACGGCGGCTACAGCCCGAACCCGATCCTGTTTCTAGCCGCGGCCGCGCAGCGCACCAAGAAAATGCGGCTAATCACCGGAGCGGTCGTGCCGGCGTTCAACAATCCGCTGAAGCTCGCCGGCGAGATCGCCATGCTCGACGCGATCTCGCACGGCCGGTTCGACGTCGGCTTTGCACGCGCGTTCCTGCCGCACGAATTCCGGCGTTTTCGTATTTCGCCCGATGAATCGATCGCGCGATTTCGCGAAGGCCTGGAACAGATCGAACTGCTGCTGACGCAGGAGAATGTCAGCCATCACGGCAAGTTTCACTCCTTCGACAACGTCACGTCGTTGCCGCGGCCCACGCAAAAGCCGCGGCCGAAGTTCTACATCGCCTCCACGCGCACGGCAGACTCGTTCGAATTCGCCGGCCGCGCCGGCCATGCGCTGATGTCGATACCGATCGGACCGCTGAACGAACTGCTTCCGATCTATCGAAAAGCCTGGCGCGAGGCCGGCCATCCCGGCGACGGCGAAGTCATGATCGCATTCCACATGTTTTGCCACGAGGACGCTCGAAAAGCCCGCGAGATTCCGCGCCCGCAGTTCGAAGACTATTTCACCGCATTGTTCGAATCCGCCGGCGAGTGGACAAAAGGCACCGCTTCAAAGGACTATAAGGGCTATGACGAGTCGATCAGCCGGATGAAGAATTTCACTTTGGAGAATCAGATCGGCGCGCGCGGCGCATTCGTCGGTACGCCGGATGAAATCAAAGGCATCATCCGCAGTTGTGAGGAAAAGGTCGGCAAATTCGAACACGCCTCGCTGCAGATCAATTTCGGCACGCTCGACTTTGCCGAGGCGCAAAAATCCATGCGCCTGTTCGCCAAGGAAGTGATACCGGCGTTCGCATAAGCGCGGAAGAACAATGGCTGGACCGTTATCGGGCGTCCGCATACTCGACCTCACCTCGGTCGTCGCCGGCCCGCTGGCCACGCAGATGCTCGGCGACATGGGCGCCGACGTGATCAAAATCGAGGCACCGGAAGGCGATGCGCCCCGGCACACCGGCCCGGCGCGATCGCCGGGCATGGCGGCGCTGTTCATGGGACTGAACCGCGGCAAGCGCTCGCTCGTGCTCGATCTCAAGATCGATGCCGCCAAGGACGCGCTCTGGCGGCTGATCGCCACTGCCGATGTCCTCGTCCACTCGATGCGGCCGCAGAAGATCGAGAAGCTCGGCTTCGGACACAAGGCGGTGCGCGCAAAAAATCCACGCCTGGTCTACGCCGCGCTGCATGGTTATCGCGACGGCGGCCCGTATAGCGGCCAGCCGGCCTACGATGACGTGATTCAAGGCCAGTCCGGCATTGCCGCCCTGATGGCGCAGGTCGCGGGCGAGCCACGTTACGCGCCGATGATCCTGGCCGACAAGACCTGCGCGCTGTCCATCGCCGGCTCGGTGTCGGCGGCGCTGTTCGCGCGCGAACGCACCGGGCGCGGGCAGTTCGTCGAAATCCCGATGTTCGAACAGATGGTGGCTTTCGTCCTCGGCGAGCACTTGTTTGGCCACAACTTCGTGCCGCCGCTGGGGACGCTCGGCTACACCCGCGTCACGGCGCCCTGGCGGCGTCCGTACAAAACCAAAGACGGCTATCTGTGCATGATGGCCTACACGCAGGCCCACTGGCGGAAATTCTGGACCATGGTGGGCAAGCCGGAGATGATCAGCGATCCGCGCTTTGACAGCATCGCGTCGCGCGCGAAGAATGTCGTCGTGGTCTACGAGCTGGCCGGCCAATGCATCGCCGACAGAACCACGGACGAATGGCTTGCGCGGCTTCGCGAACTCGAAATCCCGGCCGCGCGCATGTCGAGCCTCGACGATCTCTTCACCGATCCGCAACTCGCGGCGAGCGGCTTCTTCAAGCGGGCCACGCATCCGAGCGAGGGCGAGATTCTCTACACCGATCTGCCGGTGCGCTTCGGCGGCGCCAGCTCGACATCCGAACGCCTGCAGCCGCGCCTGGGCGAGCACAGTTTCGAAGTGTTGCGCGAAGCCGGGTTTAAGGAGAACGAAATTCAAGCGCTCGCAGCATCCGGCGGGACGATCGACGCCGGCGCCACGGCGCGTGCTGCCGAGTAAGCGCTGAGCAACCGACAAATACTTGCGCCTTCGCATGTTGCTCGCTCCGCGAATGACAAGGCACGGTCCTTCCGATAATATCTGCGGGTTCGCCGATGACCAATTCGATTTGAGACCGGCATGGCCGACATATTTTTTAGTTACACGCGCAAGGATCGCGATAAGGTCGCGCGGTTGGTAACCGCTTTTGAAAAAGAGGGTTTTAGCGTCTGGTGGGATCCGGCCATCGAAACTGGCGAGAAATTCTCGCCAGTCATCCTCGATGAGTTGGAGAGGGCATTGTGCGTCATCGTGGGCTGGTCGGCGCGATCGGTTAAGTCGGACTGGGTCCAATACGAAGCCGGCGCCGGCCGCTCCCGGCATGTCCTGGTACCGATATCGCTCGACGGCGTGGACCCGCCATTCGGCTTCAAGCACCTTCAGACTCTCGATTTTCAAGGATGGAAAAGCGGCACAAAAGACGTTCGCTTGCAGCAGCTAATGACGGGCGTTCGTCGGTACGTCGTGAATGCAGATAGTCACTCACCCAGCAAGACGAAGGCGACGCCGCGACCGGCGGCGCCTGCACCAGCCGCTCCCCGCCACAGGAGACCGGAGGCCGCGCCCAACAGGAGAGTGTTTCTGATCACTGCGTCCACGACCGAGGAATGGCAACTGGCGCTGAATAGTCATCTTCTCCTCTCGCTGCGACGGTTCAATCTCTCTTGCACTGTGCTGGTTCCAGCGGAGGACCATTTCCTCGGTGAGCACAAAGCCCTGCAGGAGGAGGTACGCCGAGACGCGGCGGATTATTCCGGCGGGATAGTCATCATTTCAGGTTGGCCCTCCGACCGGATGGAGGACTTGAACAGGTTCGCCATAGACATTCAAAAGCCTGTCGTTCTTGTAGACCAAAATCCTCCGCCCGGCACCGACGCCAAAATGCCGTGGAATATGAGCTACGTCAGCGTCAACGATGGGGACGGCGGCAGGCTTGCGGCGGATGCCGCCTTGGAGTTGGCAAATGAGCAGCCAATCCGCAGAATTTTGGTCATAAGCGGATTCGCCAAACAGGAACGCTTTATTGCATTCAGGAAAGCCCTCTCCGAAAAACTCAATTGCGATATCGTCGTTTCCGAAGACGGCAAGTTCGACCGCTGGGTGTCGGAAAACATCGTCTATAACAAGCTCAATGAAGCCATAAGAGCAGGCCATCCGTTCGATCTTGTCTATTGCACGGCCGACTCGATGACTTTGGGCTGCCTGGACGCGATCGACAGGATCGAGCGCTGGCGCGGCTGCCCAAAGCCGAGAGTCATTGGCTATGACCGGACCGCAACTACACAGCGTCTGGCAGCAGACGCGCGCTCCCTGCTCCGGCGCGTCGTCGTGCAGGACACAAAAGAGCTGGCGCGTGTTTCCGTCGAGCAACTGGCGCAAATGCGGCAAGGTGACGAATTCACCAAGATCAATTGGGTGAAGCCCTACCTTTTTCCGCGACTCACCGGAATTCCCGGCGACGCCGAGGCAAGTGCCGCTGCCGGCACGCTGCAATCATGACTCCAGCACGTTCGGCGCGTACAGCTCTTCGATCTTGATCAGCCGCTGGGTCAAGCCCTGCTCCAGCGAATACTGCGCGATGGTCTCGATCACCTTGCGGTTAGCCTTGATGCCATGGCGTACCAGCGGCGTTTTGGCGTCGCCCGACATCAGGCCGGTGGCGAGATGATATTCCACATGCTGCTGGCGCCGCGCGTTGGCGATGTCGTTTGCGGCGATGAAGGCCTTGAGGATGTTCTGCGCCACCCACGGCTCTTTCTCGTAGATATCGCGGCGGACCACGGCCTGATGATTGATCGGGAAGATGCCGGTCTTGCGGTAATAGCGGATGCCTTCGGTGGCCGAGTCCGGGAACAGATATTTGAAGTCGGGATGATTGATGAGATCAGCGCGGCTGCGATCGACCAGATTGTTGCCGGAAAGGTAATGCAGCGCGGCGTCGAGCTCGCCAGCGAGCAGCATCGATCCCATGCTTTTGTCGGCCGGAATCTGGTTGACGGTGACGCCGGGCGGCGGCTTGAAGCCGGTGGCGCCGCCGTGGCTCTTGTCCGGCGTGCGCTCCATCCAGAATACGACATCCTTCGGATGCACGCCGAATTCGTGCTGCAGCACACCACGCGCCCATAGGGCCGCGGTCTGCTGATATTCGGGCACGCCGACGCGCTTGCCCTTGAGGTCTGCGGGCGTTTCGATCCGGGCATCGCGCCGCACCAGAATGAACGTGTGATAGAAGCGCCGCGTGGTGTAGATCGGTATGCCGACAAAGCGCGGGTCGCCATGATCGGTCACGATCATGAACGACGAGCACGACATTTCCGAAACCGCGAATTCGGCAAAATGCAGTTGGCGCCAGAACAGTTCCGACGGATGCAGGATGGTCGGAATGAGGTCGATGCCTTCCGGCTTCACCGTGCCGTCGAGGATCGGCCAGGTGCGCGGATTGTTGGTGATGCCGATGCTCAGTTGCAGGTTCATGATGCTTCACGTTCCATCATTGTTGTTCAATCACCACTTCGGCGCGCGCTTTTCCAGGAAAGCAAACGCCCGCTGGGTCCCCGCTCCCCGCCTTCGCAGGGACAAGTTTCGCGGGAACGAGCGGAGCGGAAGCCGATTCAATTCCAAGCCGACCGTGCTCTAATACCGGTACGGCGCGATTTCCAGATGCGGGAAGGCGCTGAACACGCTCGCCGGGTTGGCCGGCGCGGCGGTGTGCAGATAGGAGGCATCGAGCTTGCCGAGGCTGGTGACGCCGAGGAGTCCCATCGAGCGGATCATCTCGTCCTCCAGGATTTCGAGCATGCGCACGATTCCCGCCTGGCCCGCCGCTGCAAGCCCATAGCATTGCATGCGGCCGAGCCCGACCAGATGGGCGCCAAGCGCGATGGCTTTGACGACATCGCTGCCGCGATAAAAGCCGCCGTCGATGATGATTTTGGCGCGGCCTGAGATGGCCTCGACGATTTCCGGCAAAACATCCATGGAGCCGCGGCCATGATCGAGCTGGCGGCCACCGTGATTGGAGACGTAGACGAAATCGACGCCGTGATCGAGCGCGAGCTTGGCATCCTCGGCGGTGGCGATTCCCTTGATGGCGAGTGGAATCTTGTACTTGCTCTTGATGCGCTCGATGGTTCGCCAGTCGAGCGCCGCCTGGAATTCGCGCCCGCTGGCGCGGCGGCGGCCGCCGGTGATGTGGCGCTTGGCGATGTCGCGTTCGCGCCGGCTGTAATGAGCCGTATCGACGGTCAGACAAAACGCCGCGTATTTGTTGGCGATGGCGCGTTCGACATGGTCGTCGACCCAGGCCGCGTCGCCGCGCACGTAGAGCTGAAACATCCGCAGCGCATCGGGCGCCGCTTTGGCCACGCCTTCCAATCCGGGATCGCAGACCGAGCTCAGCATATGAGAAACGCCGAATTCGCGCGCCGCCTTGACCACGGGCTCGGCGCCTTCGGGATGAAAGCTTTCCAGCGATCCGACCGGACACAGCACGATCGGCAGGCGCAGCTTGCGCCCGAGAATTTCCGTCGAGGTGTCGACCTTGCTGACGTCGCGCAGCACGCGCGGCCGAAACGCGATCGAGTCGAGCGCCATGCGGTTTCGCCGCAGCGTCGTCTCGGTCTCGACCGCGCCCACGATATAGTCCCAAGCGTTCTGGTTGAGGTTCTGCCGGGCTTTGTGAACGATCTCGTGCAGGTTCATGAAGTCGGGATACGTCGACAACTTGTGCAGCAGAGCGGATTCGTCGAGTTTTTCAGTCATCTGGATACGCGCTGGGTTCTCGTGGCTGGCAGGGCGAGGGAATTGGAACTGGCGGAGTTGATGTCGAAGGGGCCACACGGTACATGGCGCCACCGGCCGAATCAAGAAAGCGGAACAACGCCTTCGGCGGCGGCCATTACCGCACGGCCGGATCGTCACCGTGACATCAAACCGCACTGAACGGCGGTCTGATCAGCAAGTGTGATGATGCAGTCGGTTCATCTGTGCTATTGCAGGCAAGCCAGCCGCAAGGCTGCGCCCGACTTGTTGCGGGTCGCTGTTGCAAGACGCAGCATAATTGTTTGATAAAGCGCCGGCCGAGTCGTGTGCATAACACCGCTTCAGCTGGTCCAATCTGGAGGAAACCCCTATGCCGTACAAACCATTAACCCCCAATGACCGCGCGGCGAAAGCCCTTTCGGTGTCACGCCGCAGCCTCATGAAAGCCGGCCTCGGCGTATCCGCGGCCGGCCTTTTGCTGCCCCGCTTGAGCGCGCCCGCTCTGGCGCAAAAGAGTTACCCCGCGCTCGGCTCGTTTCCGGGCGGGACCAGCGGCAGCAGCGTCTTTGTCGGCGGCGTGATGCCGCTGACCGGGCCTTACTCGGCGTCCGGCAAGGACATGCAGCTGGGATTTGAACTTGCGGTCGAGCATCTCAACAAAGGCAGTCGCGTCACCGAGCAAGTCCCGACCTTGAAGAAGGGCAACGGCGTTCTCGGCAAAAAAATCGAATTTCAGGTCGCCGACAGCCAGACCAAACCGGATCCGGCGGTCGAGGCCGCAACACGCTTCATCCGCGACAACAAAGCCATCATGCTGACCGGCACCGTGAATAGCGCCGTGTCGATCGCACTCACGAAACTGGGTCAGCGCGAGCACGTCATCGTCATGATCGGCAACAGCGGCTCCAACGATACCACCGGCAAGGATTGCCAGCGTTACGGCTTCCGCGCCCAGCCGTCGGCCTACATGGCGGCGAAGGCGCTGGCGCCGGTGCTGGCCAAGGAACTCGGCAAGGACCGCAAGGCCGCCTACCTGGTGCCGGACTACACCTACGGCCACAGCGTCTACGACTCGATGAAGCAATTCACCGAGCAAGTCGGATGGAAGGCGGTAAACCAGCAGGTAGTGCCGCTCGGCACCACCGACTTCAGCTCGTACCTGCTCAACATCGGCAACAGCGGCGCCGACGTGTTCGTCAACGTGGCGTTCGGCGCGGACGCGACCGCCTCGACCAAGCAGGCCGAGCAGTTCGGCATCCTCTCGAAGATGAAATACGTGGTGCCCAACATTTCCCAGTTCCAGGCCAAGGAGCTGGGGGCCGCGGTCATGGGCGGCACCTACGGCACCCAGGCCTGGTGGTGGACCGAAGAGGACACCTATCCGCTGGCCAAATTCTTCGTCGAGGATTTCGAAAAGAAGAACAACTACAAGCCGCGCTGGGGCGCCAGCGAAGTCTACATCCAGATGCTGGCCTGGGCTGACGCCGTCGAACGCGCCGGCACCTTCTATCCGATCGAGGTCATCAAGGCGCTCGAGGCCGGCCACAAGATGAACTCGATCTACGGCGAGGTCTATTATCGCGGCGGCGACCACCAGATGGTCCGGCCGGTCCCGGTGATGGTCGGCAAGAAGCCTAACGAGATGAAGGGCGCCGAGGACTTCTTCCGCATCCTCGAACTGGTGCCCGGCGAGCAGGTGCTGCCGCCGCTCGACCAGACCGGCTGCAAGATGCCCCCGATTGAAAGCTGATCGGTCAACCGCGCGGCTCTCTGAGGACGGCCCCGATTGCTGCGGGGCCGTCTTATTTCGAGCAAAGCCCTACTCTGGAGGGCCGGTTGATATAAGTTTCCCCCAATGCCTAGCCTTGCTCAAATCCTGTCGCAGGCCTTCAACGGCATCGCCCTGGGCAGCCTGCTGGCGCTGATCGCCAGCGGGCTGAGCATTATTCTCGGCGCGCTGGGCGTGCTCAATTTCGCCCATGGCGCCATGTTCATGCTCGGCGCCTACACGGCCTTCGTCGTGCTCGGCCATTGGGACTCGTTCGCGCTTGCGCTCGGGCTCGGCGCGCTCGTCCTCGCGCTGTTCGGCTTGGTGATCGAGCGCGGATTGATCCGCTTTTATTACGCCCGGCCGAAGGAGGATCAGATTCTGGTCACGTTCGGCCTCGGCATCATGATGGTCGAAGCCGTCCGCTATGGGTTCGGCGGCTTGAGCCAGCCGGTCCCGCTGCCGAGCTGGGGCCGCGGCATCGTCAATCTCGGCATCTTCATTTATCCGCTGTATCGGGTCGAGGTGATCGGCATCGTCGCTGCACTGCTGCTCGGCTTTTATCTGCTGCTCTACCGCACCCGGATTGGGCTCGTGGTGCGCGCCGGGATCGAGGACCCGCTCATGGTCGAGCTGCTCGGCACCCATGTGCGGCGCATGTTCATGATCGTGTTCACAATCGGCGCCATGGCGGCGGGCATCGCGGGCGTCATCTACGCGCCGCTGGCGGCCGTTATCCCGAACATGGGCGAGCCGTTTCTGGTCGAGTGCTTTGTGGTCATCGTGATCGGCGGGCTTGGCTCGTTTCCGGGGGCGGTGGTCGGCGGCATCGTGGTCGGCGAGATCCTTTCGCTCACCACGCTGTTTGACCCGGCCTATTCACAGGCCGCGATCTACGCCGCGATGACGCTGGTGCTGCTGGTGCGCCCGCGCGGCCTGTTCGGTACGACGGGACGCGCGTGATGGATGATTCGTACGGGCGCCTGCTGACGCGCTGGTTTCCCGAAATCGCCACGGCGGTCGCGCTGCTGGTCCTGCCGTTTGGCTTCGATGCCTGGCTCGGCTCTGTCGACCTGTTCACGCGCATTCTCATCTGGGGAATTTTCGGCCTCGGCTTCGATCTGTTGTTCGGCCGCACCGGCCTGCTGTCATTCGGCCAGGCCGCGTTCTACGGCGCCGGAGGATTTGTCACCTCGTATCTGTTGACCAGCGGCACGCTGGGCAGTGTGTGGCTCGCGCTCGCCGCCGGCATCGCTGCCGCCATGGCCTTCAGTTTGTTGGTCGGATTTCTGGCGCTGCGCCGGGTCGGCATCTACTTCACCATGATCACGTTAGCATTCGGCGAATTGTCCTATTTTCTGGAGAATTCGCCGTTGTCGCGGTTCACCGGCGGCGAGAACGGCTTGCCTGGCGTGCCGGCGCCGAGCATTCAGTTCGGCGGGATCGATTACAGTTTTGCCGGCTCCTGGCCGAGCTACCAACTCGTTGCCGGATTCTTTTTCATTGGATTCGTGTTTGCCCGCTTCGTTGTGCTGTCTCCGGTCGGCGCGGTGCTGACCGGGATCCGACAAAATCCGGAACGTACCGCCGCGCTCGGCCACGATGTTGGCGCCTACAAGCTCGCTGTGTTCGCCATTGCGGCGGTCTTCGCCGGCGCCGGCGGCGCGCTGCTCGGCATTTTCCAGAGCTATATGCCGCCGGACGCCTTCGCGCTCGACACCTCCGGACAGCTGGTCATTCAGACCGTGATGGGCGGCGCCGGCACCCTGATCGGACCCACCGTTGGCGCCGCCATTTGGCTATCTTTGCGCGACGTGCTGCAGCAGGTGCCCGCCGTCGGCAGCCTATGGCAATTCATTCTCGGCGCGGTGTTCGTTCTCCTGGTCACCTTCATGCCGAGCGGCATTGTCGGCACAATCATTCGGCTGACGGAGCGCGCGCGCCCGCGGGCTCCAAAATCCGCGACCGGCACTGCGCTGCAAGACGGCGCGGCCATGCGCGAGGCTCTGCTGGCACCGCTGCCGTTGATAGCCAGACCGGGCGGCTCGCCTCCCAAGTTCGCACTCGAAGCCGATGATGTCAGCAAGTCCTACGGCGGCATTCAGGCCGTCAACGGAATCTCTTTGGCGCTCCCGGAAGGCACGCTTCACGCCATCATCGGCCCGAACGGCGCCGGCAAGAGCACGTTCCTGCGGCTGCTCAAGCGCGAGGAAGCGGTCGATTCCGGCCGCATTCTCCTGCACGACCTCGACATCACGGCCACCGACGTCACTGCGGCGTATCAGTACGGCTTGTCCAAAAGCTATCAGATCAATCAACTCTTCCCACTCCTGACCGTGCGCCAGAACTTGCGGCTCGGCGCGCTCGCCCGCCAACGGGGCCGGCTGCGACTCGACGTTTTTCGTCCGGCCGATGGTTTCGCGAAAGTCGAAGCGCTGGTCGTCGCGCTTGCGGAAGAACTCGGATTGGCTGATTGCGTCGACCTGATCGTCAATACGCTACCCTATGGCGAGAAGCGCCGCCTCGAACTGGGACTCGCGCTGGCCTCCCAGCCGTCGGTTTTGTTGCTCGACGAGCCGCTCGCGGGCTTGAGCCCGCCGGAGCGCGAGGACATCAAGCAATTGATCCGCAACCTGCGCAAAGGCCGTACCATTCTTCTGGTCGAGCACGACATGGACGCGGTTTTCGAACTCGCCGAGCGCATCACCGTGCTGCACGACGGCCGCAAGCTCGCCGAGGGCACCGCGAAGGAAATCTCCAACGATCCGCGGGTGCGCGAGGCCTATCTGGGCGGGGTGGCGCCATGACCGACCTCAAGGACAGCGCCACAAGCGACGCAAAGAGCATGATCGAGGTCGAGCGGATCAACAGCTATTACGGCGACTCGCACGTGTTGTTCGACGTGTCACTGGGGGTGCGCGAGGGCGAAGTCGTTGCGCTTCTCGGCCGTAACGGCGCCGGCAAGAGCACCACGCTCAAGACCTTGGCGGGCGTGCTGCATCCGCGCTCCGGCACCATCCGGCTCGAAGGCGCGGCCATCGAACAACTTCCAAGCCACACGATCGCCGGCCTCGGTCTGCAGCTGGTGCCGGAAGAGCGCCGCATCTTTGGCGGACTGACGGTCGAGGAGAATCTCGACCTGGCGGCGCTGTCGGCGCAAAAGCCGCTGGCGCTCGCCGACATGTTCGCGATCTTTCCGCGCCTGCGCGAACGGCGCGGCAGCTATGGCCGCACGCTTTCGGGCGGCGAACAGCAGATGCTTGCAATCGCCCGGGCCCTGATCCGCCGCCCACGGCTCATTCTGCTCGACGAACCGTTCGAGGGCCTCGCCGTGATCATCGTACAGAATTTGCTCGAAGTGTGCCGGGAGCTCGTGGCGCAAGGACAGACCATCATCATCGTCGAACAGAATGTCCGCGCGGCCCTGAGCCTTGCCAGCCGCGCCTATGTGCTCAACAACGGCCACATGGTCTTCGAGGGCGCATCCGAGGCGCTGCAAGCCTCTCCGGATGTGATGAACCGTTATCTCGGAGTCTAGGCCGCACACCGTTCCGGGGTGGACGCAAATGTGATTTTGCCTGCTTGGCGGTCCCGAGAGGACTCGAACCTCTGACCTTCGGTTTAGGAAAACGATTTGGCCATTCACCACTGTTCGCCACCGTGACCGTAAGCGATTGATTTTGAAAATTAATTCTCATTTCCATAACGTATGGTTCTCCACAGAACGTCGTCTCAATCCACGCGATTTGAGAGACAAAATGGAGACAAACAAAAATGCCGCGGCTTCACCTGACAGACGTGGTGGTGCAGCGGCTTCACTCCGTCGGCATCTACTACGACGAGACAACGCCGGCATTCGGCATTCGCATCGGCAAACATCGCAAAGCATGGGTCATCACTAAAGGAAAAGATCGTCAACGGATCACGCTCGGTCTTTATCCTTCGATGCGTCTCGCGGATGCCCGCCAAGAGGCTAAGAAGCGTCTTGTCGAAGAGCCGGTCAAAGGCAGCCGCATCACGTTCGATGAAGCCTACGAGCTTTACAAACCCGTCCTGGTGACGAAGAAACCGCGCACCCAAAGTGACTACAAACGGGCGTTGGAGAAATTCCTGCAACCCGTTCTTGGCAAGAAGCGACTTCCGGACATCGAGTACGAAACGATTACCGCCATCACCGACGAGCTCAGCCTGAGTGGTAGACGGAATACACTCGCAGTCGGGCGAACGTTCTTCCGGTGGTGCGTGAAGCCGCCGAGGCGGTACATCAAATCCTCTCCGCTGGAAGGGGTGGAGCTTCCGAAGGTCAAAAAGCGCAAGCGCACCCTCGACGATACAGAAATCCCGATCGTCTGGCGTGCAGCGCAAGCACACGGTTATCCCTTCGGCACAATCTGCCAGCTCCTACTTCTTACTGGACAGAGGAGAGGAGAAATCGCCGGCCTTCGACGGCCGTGGATCAACGAGAAAGAGCGGACGATAACGCTGCCCGAATCCATTACTAAGAATTCGAAAGAGCATACGTTCGCCTATGGAGACGTAGTGGCAGAGGTGTTGCAGACGGTCCCCCGTTGGAATGAGACCGACCTCCTCTTTCCCTCAAAGGTTTCGTTCGAGCGGCCGTTGTCCGGTTGGGGCAAGTACAAGAAAGAACTCGGCGACGGCCTAGCCCGCTGGACCCTCCATGACCTGCGCCGCACCTACCGCAGCATCCACGGCCAGATCGGAACACCATCCGAGATCGCCGAACGGTTGATTAACCATGCTGCTGCTGTGCAAACGGATGTCGAGGCGATCTATGACCGCTGGCACTACCTTCCCCAGATGAGGCAGGCGGTCTCAGCCTTCGAGACTCACTTCAAAGCGCTCCTCGCCGCCCCAACGTAATGCCGTCTCGGCTTTGGTGCACCTTGGCGCACCAGGGGGAAATGATTTCCTATTGCAATTTCAGCGGGTCAAAAACTAAATTGCAACGGGCCAGCATCCGCTAGCCTAGCCGCAAACGGCTTAACCGCGTTGACGTCCGGATGTCTCCGCAACCTGGAGATACTCCGATGTCTTACAAGGTGAAGCTACCGCTCTATCTCACGTGGAGCACGCTGAAGAAGTTGTTGGGATGGCCTTACAGCAGGACGCAAACAGGTCGGTTTATGTTTGATCCGGCGTACGCGCATAATGCATTCCCGGCTTGCCGGAAGCTTGGCGCCCACCGGAACAGCCACCCGATCTGGTACACGCCCGCGGTTCTCGACTATTTCAAGCGGCACGGTCTGCCGGTTCCTGAGAACATTGAGTTTGAAGGGAGCGAAGACTGATCTATCGAGGCCGCGCGGTGGCCACTGCGCGGCCTCACCATTTTGCAAAACGGGGGATGCGATGGATGAAGAAGGATTCTTTCTGATTTTATTCTGGCTCATCGCGTGGCCATTTTGGCTTGGTTGGAAGGTTATCGTTATCGTGTGGCAGTTTATCGTCAAGCCACTCAATCAGTCCCTCGCAGAGCGCAGCGCACGAAAAATGGAAGCGAGTGACGCCGTTGCGAAGGCGGATAAGCAAAAGGCGCGTGAGGAAGTCCGCGCCAAACAATTAGAAGCGTTGCGCGCCACCGCGCCCCAATCGCCGCCCGAGCGAATGCGAGCCACGATCCACATAAACGAATTCAAAATTGCCAGAATGGAGAGGCAGCAAGTTCATCGGGCGATCGCGGAGCATTCCTGGATCAACGTAGAGGTCGGAGAAGATACCCGTTATGCGGTCGATGTGTTGCTGGAAATGTCCGAGAGGGAGCGCGGTATCATCCAACAGAACAGCCTCGAAGACATTGTCATTGAAGACACGCCAGCATACACAAAGTGCGAGATCAGAGATATGGAGCTCGCCGAGCACCAGAGAGCCGATGCCACAAAGGACTTGCTTCTCAAGGAAATCACCAAGGGCATCGGCAAAGATGCCGTTGAGTTGATGAAGGCAGAGCGCAGCCAAACGCGGGTCGGCGACTATCTCGTCTCACCGTTCACACGTGTATTCCCTACACCGCACGAGGCGAAACAGTACTCCGATCAGCTAAAGACCAAGTTGCTGCCTTCCATCAAGGACCTCATTGAAAGCTACAGAGAGCACGCGGCACAGCAGACGGTCGAATTCTGATGAGCCCTCTGCTCGACTGGCTCTTCCCCGCGAGCGACTACGACTGGCGCCAGCGCGTGCGTGACGAGGAGCGCGAGCGCGTCCGCGCCGTCTACAAGGCGCTGGACGGCCCTTACGGCACCAATGCTGAGCTCTACGACCTCACGGCGAAGCTGGTGGAGAAGGCGAAGTTTCCCAAGGATGAGGCCTTCGCCAAGCGGGTGCTCAGCCAGTTCCTCGACCGTTGTGAGACGCTCCGTGTGCAACCTCCCTACTCTACAGTTGCGATTCAGATGTACGGCGCCATCGCCGGATTGTATGTCGCGGAGGCATTCGACCGTCTACCCCCTAATCCCGCTCATTACGGCTCTCATGGCTACAACGAAAGCCTCGGCACACTCCGCGACATCCTCATTCGCCTGCAGCGCAAAGCTGCCCAGCCCGAGCGCACGATCACTGTTCTTTCAAACTGCATCATCGACAGTCTCCTGGCGATCACTCGGCATCTGCCGCCGTTGGCCCGCGCCCACCCCGAGGAGGACGATACGAATGAAGGCATGACGATACCCCTCATTGATCTTCTGCCCAACGTTGGCGCCAGCATCGAAGATGCTCTCGTCCCTTTCGAATCGCCCGAGGCCAAGGACCTCCAGCTTTTCCACTGGTTGAAAAATCATCTTGCGGAAAACATTGAGCGGTTAGCCGCTCAATCGCGCAACGCGCGAGCGCTACCACCCAGTAAGGCTGACGGAACTGCGGCTGCGATCGTTTCGGCTTATCTCGGCAATACGCCGCTTCAAAGCATTTTTACCGAGTCGCGCGTTCCATTCGCGATACCGAGCGAGACGCGCCACTCGGGGCACTGGATCATTGCGCCTCCGGGCAGAGGCAAGACCACCCTGTTGCACTCAATGCTGGTCGATGATTTGGCCAAGGATGCCTGTGTCATCCTCATCGACAGCAAGGGCGACCTTCTTGATCCGATTAAGAAGCTTAAAGACATTGCCGACCGGCTGGTCCTCATCGAGCCCGATCCCGACCATCCGCTGGCGTTGAACCCGCTCGATATTCCCAAGACCAGCGTCAATCACGCGGTTGCGCTACTTGAATATATCTTCAGCTCGCTGCTCGAAGCGAAAATGACACCGCTGCAGATGACGCTGTTCCGCTCCGTGTTGCCGGCTCTCATCAGCGTCGTACCCAATCCGACCTTGGAAACCTTTCGCGACATCATCGCCAACGGGAGCGGAAAATACCGCGCCTATATCGAGCAACTTCCGCCCGATCAACGAGAATTTTTCTTTGACAAGACCAACGGCTTCGAATCAAAGACCTACCAGGAGACGCGCAATCAGCTGATCTGGCGCCTGCAGTTCCTCATGTCGAATCAAGTTATCAAGACTATGTTTCGCGCGTTCAAGACCAAGCTCGACATCGGCAGGGAGATGGACGCCGGCAAGGTCATCCTCGTCAACAATTCTAAGGCCATCCTCGGTGACGAGGGTGCCGAGTTTTTCGGCCGCTTCTTTATCGCGCTCGTTCTCTCCGCTGCACAGCAACGTTCCGGAAGGAGCGCCAAGGACAAACTCCCCTGCTATGTCTACATCGACGAATGTCACACCGTTATCAAGCGGGACCCCAAAATCGCAACCATTCTCAATGAGTGCCGCTCGCAGAAAATAGGTTTGATCCTCGCGCACCAGAGCACTGAGCAGATCAAAGATGCCGACGTGCTTAGCGCGCTCGCGAATTGCGCGGTCCGCTACGCCAATAGCGATGATGAAGCGAAGTACCTCTCCGACAAGCTACGCACCACACCGGAGTTTCTCCGAGCTCTGGGCCGCGGCCGTTTTGCTGCTTTTGTTCGCGATCTCACGCCGACCGCAATTGCGCTCGATATTACACCTGTGGAATTCACTGACTACGAGCAGCTCACGGACCAGGAGTTTGACGCCATCCGGCAGAAGATGCGCCTGCAATACGGCACCACCGGGACCTCAGCGTCTCCAAATCCGCACTCGCCCCCTGGCAGACCGGCTCCTTCGCCAAAGGCGACACCTCAATCATCGCCTAAGACCGATGATCCGGGAGAACCGTCGGAGAAGTGGTCCGCTTAAATTTATTTTGTTTGGCTCTGGTAGCTCACGGTACTTCACGGTTTCTCTCTGGTTGTCACCGTCTCCGTTTACCTGGTTTGCTTTTCGGCTTATGCGCGCCCCATGGACGCGACACCCCAGAAGCAGACACGCAATTCGCGCTGGTCCCGCGAGCCGGTTATCGGCCGCGACGGCGGCTCGGTCGCCGTGTACCCGACCGAGCGTGACATCGAAGTTTTTAAGCTACTCGTCCGCTTCCGTTATTTGCCGACCGATTACATTCACGCCTTCGTCGGAGGTAATCTGAAAGCGCTGAGCCACCGCCTGAATCTCCTATCGCGTAAGCCGAACCTGTACCTCGCGCGGCCCCATCAGCAACGGCAATGTGCCGACGCCAATTATCGCCGGCTCATCTACCAACTGGACGAGCGCGGATCCCGAGCATTACGGGAGCGCGGGCTTTCGTTTCTGCCTAAGAGCTACCACGGAAATTTCAATCACGAGCTGATGGTCGGACAGATCACCGCATCGATTGAGCTTGGTACGTTGCAGAGTCCCAACATTCGGCTCATCACTTGGGCCGAAATTCTCGCAAGTGAAAATACCCCGACCGCAACGCAGGAGTCCGCAACGCCGGCATCAATCCGTGCGTCCTATTCGCTGCGCGGCGAGACGCTGACGAGCGACATCATCGCCGATGCGCGCCCGTTCGGGCTTGAGCGCACCATCGACGGCAAGCGCAGCTACCTGTTCTTTCCCGGCGTAGAGGCCGATTGCGGCACCGAGCCGATCGATGCTGGCGATCCCGATCGCTCCTCGATCGCCAAGAAGTTCGCCGCCTATCTCGCCATTGTCGAGCAAGGGGTTCACCGCTCCCACTTCGGCTTTCCCAATTTCTTTGTCCCCTTCATCACCACCAGCGGTGCGCGCATGCGCTCGATGATGGAGCTGCTCGATCGCCTCACTGCAGGGCAAGGATCCAAAATGCTTCTCTTCAAAACATTCCCGAGTTTTACCTCGGCGGAGAGGCCGCCGGCACCGACCGGCCACATACTCACCGAGCCGTGGCAGCGAGTCGGCTATCCCCCACTGTGCCTCGATCGCTGATATGGCATGGACCGTCGGGCGAAAATCGTGGCGCTGAACGACCAACTCCGCATCTCCTTCAAAGGTGGTCGCGTGCAGATGACGCCGAGCGTCTATGAGCTGGATGCCCGCTTGCGTGGCCGAGCGCTTTCGGTTCTGGCGCGGTACAACAAGTTTCATCCCGACAGCGAGCACGATTGGGGTACGTTTATTTTCGCGGGCTTTTCGTTCGAGTGGCGGATCCAATACCGGAGCAAGAAAGGTGCGGGCATTTCACCCGATCCGGCGGATCCGGATAAGACGCTCCGAGTGCTCACGCTGTACGCCATTGACGATGTATTGGCGTGAGTGCTGGGCGCGCCCTGCGGGCCGGGCTCTATTCGCTTTGCTCGCCGAGCCCCGTCAGATCCCGAACGCGGGAAGCCGGGTCTTGGCCTCCGGTAACGATCC
The DNA here is from genome assembly GCA_049584975.1 of Xanthobacteraceae bacterium. GTDB lineage: Bacteria > Pseudomonadota > Alphaproteobacteria > Rhizobiales > Xanthobacteraceae > BOG-931. The sequence goes on from JBAUYV010000058.1 coordinate 20,512, forward strand.
CATCGCGCACCGTTGTGGTGCCTATCGCCGGGGATAGTCGATCCCGCGCGCGCCGTTGGCGCCGCTATGCTCGCGCTCCTGCGGCTGCCCTGTTAACCGGTCTCGGCGCTGGCGAATGGTCTCGCAGATTGTGCCCTTCGGCAGCTCGCCCATACGCCCTTTCGTTTTGGGGATAACCGGCGAGGCGTGGAACGAAGTCGGTTATCATTCAGCCTATGACCGACGACCTGTCGCGACCTGTCGCGACAAGCGACGACAGTGATTTCACTCTAACCATCGATGATGCCCTGGAGCGCTATGCGCGCGCCGGACTTCCCCGCACACCGCGCAGCATCCAGCGTTATTGCGCAAAAGGCCATCTGCAATGCCGGCTCATCGAAACGGAATTCGGCGAAAAATATCTGATCGCGCCGGCGTCGGTGGACAAGCACATCGCGTATATCGAGGAGGTCCGCTCAGCGGCGACAAGCCCCGACCTGTCGCGGCATGCCGCGACCAGTCGCGACAGGTCGCGACCAGTCGCGACAGCTGTCGTACCTGAAGAAGGCCCCGACAAGCCGCGACAGGAAGCTCCGACAGATACCGACCTGTCGCGACCTGTCGCGACAGCCTATGTCGGGCGACTTGAAGGCGAAAACGAGTTTTTGCGCGGACAGATCGGCGTCAAGGATGAGCAGATCAAAGACCTGACCGAGCGGGCGCGCGAAACTAACCATCTCATCGCTGGCTTGCAGAAAATGCTTACGCCGCTCCTTGGGCGATCTGACGTCACTCATATTGAGCCGAACTAGGGCTGCCGAGCCGAGCGTAAGACAACGCCCCGGCCCCGATCGTCGCTTTGCGGCAGCGCGAATGAACCTCGACTCTGAGTTCGCCCGCGCCTATTTAGACGCTATGGTTTTATTGCGTGATCGCAGCAGCGGTTTAATCGAGCCCTGTCTCCCTTCCCTTGCAAAAGTGCCGCCCACGGGCGCAGGCTGGATTCACGAGATAAAGCACGACGGCTTTCGTCTCTTGGCGCGACGCGATGCTGCCGGCGTGCGGCTCATTACGCGCCACGGCAATGATTTCACCGGCCGATTTCCGCTCATTGCCACCGCTGTCACAGCCCTGCCGGCACGCTCTTGCGTGATCGATGGCGAGACGATCGTGTGCGATGAAAAGGGGCTTGCCGTCTTGGAGCTGATCCGGCGGCAACGGACCAATGCAGCCGCCGTCCATTGCGCGTTCGACCTTCTTGAACTTGATGGCGAGGATTTGCGCCAGCTTCCGATCGAGACTCGCAAGCGCACGCTCGCGAGCCTATTGCGCGGCGGCCATTCGGGTATCGCCCTCAATAAGCATTTTGAGGGCGAGGGCGCCACGATCTACAAGCACGCTTGCGGGCTCGGCTGCGAGGGCATCGTGTCGAAGCGGCTCGGGTCGTCCTATCATTCCGGCCGAAGCGAGCATTGTATCAAGATCAAAAACCCGAAGGCGCCCGCTATGAGTCCGACGAGGATTGGGGTTGATTACCGTCGGCGCGAAGGACAAAACTATCGAAGCGTTTCTGGAGCGCGATAGGGAAACAAACCATCTCATCGCTGGATTGCAGAAAATGCTCACGCCGCTGCTCGGGAGGCCGGACGAACCCGCGCCCCATGATTCCTAGTCGTATTCGTCCCTATCCACCAAGCTGTCTGGACACGGCTCCATACAACTAGCACAATTGTAGGTATATGAAATGGCCTAACACATTTGGAAAAGAGATCAGCAAGCAGAGAGAGCTTCAACGATGCAAAACAGCTGTAAAGTTATATCTCGACGCTTTGCGGCCATCAACAAACGGTCAGGACGAGCAGGACACAGAAGATCTGGTGAGCGGCCTGGCCAGCCACGGCAGTGAGGGCCTTAGGCTGGGCGGACCGGGCTCAATTCATATGAAGCTTAAATATTCCAGAGGTGCGTTTTCGATTTCACCCGGAGATGCCCCCCGCAACATGTTCGAAGAATGGGAGCGAGCACTAGCGGAAAAATTCAAAGCTGCTGGCTTGCAGTTCAGATACTATCAAGGTCGTTTTGAGCCCTAACTTGGCTATTTCTGGAACTGTATTCCCATCTCTCGTGCTAATTTAAAGCACAGCGCGAAAATAGGGTCGCGGAATGTATATCTTTTCCTTCTGTCCTCTCTGTTATCCATTGATGTAAAAATCTGTTCCGAGGCCAGGATACCGCAGAGGCTTTCGACACTTTTGGCTTCCAAACTCAATTCGTTCGCAATTACTTCAGCGGTGAGTGGCGCAATCTCGTGTTGCGACACACAGTCCATAATCTTTCTGGTATTTTCCCAAGACTTTCGTTCGATCAAACTGCCAAAGTCTGTTTTCACAATGTGAGAGATGAGCTTACGCGCAGCCTTATCTATGTCTTGCCGGGTAATAATTCCGTCCTCGTCTTGCTCATAGATCGATCCAGCTAGGAAGGTCAGACGCGCGGGGTTTGTGTTAGCGAGCTCGGCCACAACATCGGCCGTTCGGTTCTCGATTGAGGCATCAACTTCCTTTAGGTGAGTACAAATTATGTCCTTTAGTTCATTTTTGCTCATCCCGGGGAGGAGCAGAATGTCCACTGTACGTCGGAAGGAAGCATTCTCAGAAAACAAACGAGTTGGGGTGCCTTCTGCGCCACTTATAATAAACGCAACCTTCCTTATTCCGCGGTTATTAAAATGCTCACGCGAGGCTTTGACGAAATCGCTAACACGTACACCGTCGGCCAACCGCTCAACCTCATCTATGATGAAAACCACCATCTCGACGCGATCGAAAAGCGATTCAGTAAACTGGAAGAACTTATTCTGCGACGCGCGTTCACCGAGGCTACCTTCCCCGTCATCCGATCCGTCGAATGTCACTTCCGCGCCGACCTTGCCAGATACGTCAGCCGAGATTGCAACGGCTCTAGTCCTTTTGAAAAGTCTTCTAAACCATCCAACCTTCTCTGGATAATCACGCCGAAGTCCCGAGATTAAGCCAGCACGAATATGATCAAGCTTATTGTCGCCCTCGCATTGATGTCTTGAGACAGCAATTACTCCATCTGGTATTAGGTTTTGCACCGCATATTTACTGATTGCCTCCTGGTTGCCACACAGAATTTCAGTAATCTGATTTAGAAGCGACGATTTCCCGACGCCTATGGCGCCGGACACGATGAAATCTCTGTGGCTCACCGCAAGATTAACTGCCCGCTGTATTTCGCTTTCTCGACCAACAAAGCGTGCGGGATCTCTCGTTGGTAGCCGATCGAAGGGATTTCTTTTGCGATGAGTAACGGTTGCTTTGATATTCGGTGTATGAGCAGTGTCTTCAGCCACCTTTGCTACTTGGACTCGCGTCCCATTTGTCGGGAACGTGGCCAAGGGCGTGTTGGCTTCCAAGTCATTGCTGTCGTCTATCACCTTAACGCTTACCGCTCGCCAGGCTGCCCCCTTTGCGTGCTCGTGCGGCGGGCGAACTTTGAATTGGACCCGATCACCTTCATCTAGGTACTGGAAGCCATCTCCATTGATCGCCTCAATATGGACGAAGTAGTCGCGACCGTTCTCTCCCTTTATGAATCCATAGCCCCGCGCCTGAGAAAACCATTTTACAGTTCCTTGCTGTGGCCGAGGCATATGCTCCATCCAAAACAAATTCTGAGGCCGGTTAGTCCAATTACATCAGCGGGGCTCTCCCCGCAGCCTCGACAAGAGTCTGAACAACTAATGGTTCAGGGTCAATCCACTATTCAACCGTCTTCCCCCGGTATTTTGAATGACAACCCATCTTGATCACTGACGGTGGGTCGGTAGCGCGATTGGTCGCGATCAGTCGCGACATCTTTACAAAAATATTTTTATTGGCACAGCACCATCCAAACGGGGATAAGCAGCGAGCTGTTCACTCCGCGGGGCGTATAATGAAATTACATGGAATTTTCCGACCCACGCCGTATCGGTGACCTTCTCAAAGAGAAGGAGCGCAACATCGAAATCATCGGTGCCGATCTCGCGACGCGCCACGGGTTTACCCAGGTCCCGAATTTCATTCTCACCAACAAGGATGTTTCCGTTGGCGCCAAACTCGCTTACGCAATGCTGCTCAAATATGCATGGAGTAACGACGCGTGCTATCCCGGCCAGGTCACGCTGGCAGAGGACATGGGCGCCACCGATCGCAGCGTCCGGACGTATCTCAAAGAACTTGAGACCGCAGAGCTGCTGGAGATCACCCGGCGCGGACTAGGGAAGACCAACCTGTACCGGCTGCATCTGACCGTTAAGCAAAAAAATGGTTCTCAACGCCGCCGGTCCTGACCGGAAAATATTTCCGGTCTAGACCGGAAACGATTGCCGTTCTGGACCGGCAACGCCTTCCGGTCTCTCTATATAAGAATACGCATCTAAGAATACTCATATTAATAATACCCAGTAGGGAAATGCATTTTTTAACTCGAAAACCAGAATGCAAATACACCTTTTAAGGGCGATCCTAAAACGGATCGGCAACCAATAGGCCGCGTCGTTGGTACAATAGGGGTACGCCTGATTTGTACCCTTTTACTCAAATGACCTAACGAAAACTCCTCGTAATTCCTCGTTAGTCGCCCCCGCTTTGTCGGGCTCAACCGCCCGACCCCGCGCCGCCACTTTGCCTTTCAATTGCTTTTCACAATTACGCATCTGGCAAAGCTGGCGGCCGCTGCGCTCCTCGGCTGACGCCTGCGGTGCTCGGGCTGGCGGCACGGGGTCGGCCGGCTGCGCCGGACGCCGTCGCATAGTCGCCGCGCTGGGGCGCGGCTCCTTGCTTTGGGCTCCGACAAAGCGGGGGCGAGAACACTCGTCGCAAACCACATGCCGTAACGCAGCGCTGGGTTACGGTTCTCGACGCATCACGCATCTGATCCACAGGTTCGCAAAAATGCCCCGGACGCAAAACAACCGGGGCACAACTGACTCAACAAACTGGAGACTGCCGGACGAGGGGCCTGGGGGGCAGGGACGCATCCGGCGCGCCTCGCACTCACTACAAAAACAAATAGTGACCAGACTGCCAGGTTCAAGACGTGTCACTGTCGCGCCCACGATCACGCGCCCGTCAAGGCGACCCGCTTCGCGGGCGGCTATCACCGACCTTGACCGGCGCTATCTGCGCGCACCCACCGAAGCGTCGGCTCCAGGGGGAATGCAGCCTCTGTCTCACCAAGGGGAATTGCAACGTCGGGGAACCTAATGAACCGCACGCAATACACCCCAAGGCAGAAATGCTGCCGCCGCGCAATATCGGTCGATAAGGGCCAGGAGTTCACGTTGGAATTCTTCAATCCGGCAGTCTAACTGCGCCACTCTCATCGAGATCAAAACTCGGATTCCACGCGACTTCCCACAAGTGTCCGTCAAGGTCGCGAAAGTAGCCCGAGTATCCGCCCCAGAATGCCTCTTGTGGCTGCCTCACAATCTCGGCGCCCGCCGATTTCGCCTCGGCGAGAACAGCGTCGACATCCTCTTTCGATCGAGTGTTGTAGGCAATTGCGAAGCCGCTAAATCCGTCACCCTTCGGTGAAATACCGGCGTCTCTTGCGAGCTCCAACCTAGAGAAAAGCGAAACAGCAATACTTCCGCATTGGAAGAAGGATACCTCTTGGGCCTGCCTCAGAGACCGTCGCCAGCCAAGCCGCTCGAAGAATGCAGTACTCCTCTCTAAATCAGCCACGCCGAGCGTTATGATTGTAATTCTTTGTTCCATTTAATCAGCCTTATCACATGAGGCGCGGTGACACCGAGCCGGATGGTCGTTTTGGGTAGGCGTTGGATTACGCCCACGCAAATGCGTCCGCCAGGAAAATGGGGCAGGGAAGAGCGTAGGTACTGGGATCCATATCCCCACCGCAAACATCTTCATTACGTCGCCGCCGCAGTAAACTGAAGTCTCCACGTCTCACGGCGTGGCGCCGGTCTCTTGTAGGTCGCCGACTACACCTCACCATGGGTCGCTCGGCGTGCCGCGTTCTCCCGACCTCCACAAGTAGGGAAGTGCGCACGACGGCA
>JBAUYV010000059.1:0-5592 GCA_049584975.1 Xanthobacteraceae bacterium
CAGGCCGAAGCGAAGATGGCCTGCTTTAGCTACATCGAGGGTTGGTACAACCCGGTGCGGCTGCATTCGGGCCTGGGATACCGCTCACCGATAACCTACGAAGCCGACATGCAGGCCACCATGACCACGACGTAACCCGCAAGCCGACTAATCGTCCACTGAAACGGGGCAACCTCAGATAATCCCGAACGCGTTCCTCGCCCACCTCGCGCCCGTCGGCTGGCTGGGACGCCGATGCAAGCCTCGCTCCGGACGGCTTCCGGCCGCTTCGCAAGACAGCGATAGACCTTCGCCCAGCCGTCGCTATCTGCGCATGGCGCGCGGCCGCGTCGCTGCCGCAGCAGTGCCGGTCGAGTTCCTCGAAGCTTCGGCCGAAACCTTGCCGCTCGACGACCACAGCATGGATACCGTGTTGACGACCTGGACGCTCTGCACTATTCCCGATGCGCCGCGCGCTCTGGCCGAAATGAGCCGCGTGTTGAAGCCGGGCGGAGTCCTCCTCTTCGTCGAGCACGGACGCGCGCCGGAGCCAGGCGTTGCACGATGGCAGGACCGGCTCGACCCGCTGTGGTCCCGCCTCGCCGGCGGCTGCCATCTCAACCGCAAGATCGACGAGCTGATTTCCGGCAGCGGGTTCCGGATCGACTCGCTGGAATACGTGCGGCTGCCCGGGCCGCGAACGCACAGCTTCCTCTACGAAGGTCGGGCGAAACCGGTATGACCACGACCAGGACTCTGCAGATCATCCGCTGGACTCTGCTCGGCTTGATCGGGCTGATCGTGTTGGGCGTGACATTCCTCAAGTTCGGGCCGAACTCGAGCTTCGAGCGCCGGGCTCAGCCGGTTGCGGACAATGCTCCCGGCGAAACCGTCGCTGGCTCCGGCGCCTCGATCGGCGGCCCGTTCAACCTGATCGACGACAACGGCCGTCCCGTCACCGAGGCAGCCTGTAGGGGCCGCTGGATGCTGGTGTTCTTCGGCTACACCGACTGCCCCGACGAGTGCCCGTTGACCCTGCAAAAGATGGCGATCGCGCTCGACGCGTTGGGGCCGCTTGCCGGCCGGATCGCCCCACTGTTCATCACCGTCGATCCCGCCCGCGACACGCCGCACCGGCTCGCCACCTATCTCGCCAATTTCGGCTCCCGCATCATCGGACTGACCGGCAACAGCGAGCAGATCGCCGCAGTGGCAAAGGCATACCGGGTCTACTACTCCCCGGCCGAGCATGAACAGTCCGGCATCGACCTCGTCAGCCACTCGACCTTTCTCTACTTGATGAACCCGAGCGGCCAGCTCGATGCGCTCTTTGCTCCAGACACCGGTGCCGACCAGTTGGCAGCCGTCTTACGCGCTCGCCTCGCGCCACAAAAGCAAACGGCTCGGCGGGGCTGAAGAGGGACATATGCGATGATGAGCAACGTGGGCGGGATGATGTGGGGCATGGGCCTCCTCTGGCTCATCGTCGGTGTCGTTCTCGTGCTGGCTGCCGCAGTCCTGGTGAAATACCTCTTCTTCCGAGGCTGAATTCGGGGAGCATCGAACGCCTGATGTCGTGCAAGTTGGTGGAGCGACGACGATGACCGCGCGGAGAACAATCCCGTGAGCCACGGTGTCCTGGGTGCGGTCGCCGCCGCGCTCGGCATGGCGTTTAGGATGGGGTGGGAGATTCTTTGGGCCTTGGTGCTGGGCTTCGTCCTCTCCGGCGTCGTGCAGGCCGTGGTCACCAAGGGCGAGATGAGCCGGCTTCTGCCTGACAGCCGTCCGCGCACGATCCTGCTCGCAAGCGCTCTCGGCGCAGCCTCGTCGTCCTGCTCCTATGCCGCCGTAGCCCTCGCCCGTTCGCTATTCCGCAAGGGCGCCGACTTCATCGCGGCGATGTCGTTCCAGTTCGCGTCGACCAACCTGGTGCTGGAGCTCGGCGTCATCCTCTGGGTGCTGATGGGCTGGCAGTTCACCTTGGCCGAGTTCGTGGGCGGCCCGATCATGATCGTGCTGCTGGTCCTGCTGCTGTGGCGCGCGATGACACCGGCGCGCCTGGCCGAAGCACGGGGAACAGGCCGAGCGCGGCATCGCCGGGCGCATGGAAGGCCACGCCGCGATGGACATGTCACTCTCGGGCGGCAGCATGCTCGCGCGCGCCCTCTCGCGCCGAGGCTTCACCGCGATCAGCCATTTCTACGTCATGGATTGGGCGAGCGTGTGGGTAGACATCGTGGCGGGCCTGCTGATCGCGGGTGCGCTTGCCGCGTGGGTGCCGCATGGTTTCTGGACCGGCCTGTTCCTGTCCCATGACCCTGTGTGGTCGAAGGTTGTCGGGCCGCTGATCGGGCCGGCGGTGGCGGTGATCTCCTTCGTCTGCTCGATCGGCAACGTGCCGCTCGCGGCCGTGCTGTGGAATGGCGGGATCAGCTTCGGCGGCGTGGTCGCCTTCCTGTTCGCCGACCTGATCGTGCTGCCGATCGTCGATATCTACCGCAAATATTACGGCGCACGCCTGGCAGCGCTGCTGTTCGGCCTATTCTACATCGCAATGGCGGGGGCGGGCTACATCGTCGAGCTCGTGTTTGGGGCGCTCGGCCTCGTTCCGGGTAACCGGCGCGTGCTGATCCTGCAAGAGAGCATGAGCTGGAATTACACGACGGTGCTGAACATTGCAGCCCTGGCGTTGTCGGCGGTCCTGGTGTGGCGCTTCCTGCGAACCGGCGGACCCGACATGCTGCGGATGATGGCGGCCGAAGGTGTCCCGAAGGATGGCGGCTGACGGCGCCGATAACGGAGGTCTCGCGCGACAGATGAGCCGCTTGTTGGACGGCGTCACGGGCCGGCAATCGGCCCTTGGTTGGGTGATGGCAAAGACCGATTGCGGAACGCCGCTGCTCTCAGCCGCTATCCCCGGCGCCGAGCGTGCGCCGCTCATCCGGAGGGCGTTCCGTCTCGAGTGGTTCACGGTCGCATGGATGACGATCGAGGCCATAGTCGCCATCGCTTCGGGTGTAGCGGCGCACAGCATCAGTCTCACGGCGTTCGGGATTGACAGCCTGATCGAGCTTGCCTCGGCTGGCGTTCTGATGTGGCGCCTCTCGGTCGAACTCAGACGCGGACGCGCCTTCTCGGAAATTGCCGAGCGCACCGCGAGCCGCATTGCAGGCGGCCTGCTGTTCGCGCTTGCCGTCTATGTCGTCGCTGCGGCCGGGTGGGGTCTGTGGCAGCGAGAGGGCCAAGCGTTTTCCCGGCCGGGGCTTACCGTCACCGTGCTCGCGATCCCAGTCATGTATCTGCTGGCGAAGCGCAAGCTCGCCGTGGCCGCGCAGCTCGGCAGCCGCGCGCTGCGCGCCGATGCCGTAGAGGCGATCACCTGCGGATGGCTATCCGTCGCCGTAGTGCTGGGCCTGTTGGCCCGGCTCGCAGTCGGCGCCTGGTGGATCGACCCCGTAACCTCGCTCGCGATCCTCTGGTTCCTCGTGAAGGAGGGGCGTGAGGCATGGGCGGGAGCGGAATGCTGCGGTGACCATGGTGACTGAGGACCGCATGGCCAAGAGAGGCCGATCGCGACCTTAGACAGCGGGATCTTGATCATCCCCTCTTTTCCGCTGAGAACCTCATCGACTACGCGATCAAATACAGCGGCAACAGGAACGGGATCGCTATCGGAGATCTCCGATTGGACCGCATGCTGATCCCAGCCGATGGTTGGCGAGCCGGGATCGTACGCGATCAACCGACGCCTTCGGGACAGCTGGCTGGCCGAAAATTCAGACGGCTGAGAGTGCGTCTATTATCGGACAGCCCGGCAGCTCACCAACAGCGTAGCGGTTTTCCGCGCCGCTTAGCGGAGCTTCCGTCTGTGTGAATGCGCAAGTTATTGATCTTACGTGATGATGATGCGCTTACGCGGGCGTCTACTGGGTACGGGAGAGGGCGAGGAGGTCGCGGGCCTTTTGCTGCAGGGGAGTGGGCCGGGCGGTCAGGGTGAAGGGCTGTTCGGGGGCGATGGCGGTGACCAGAGTGTTGCGGGTCAGGGTGGCGAGGTCGGCGAGCAGGCTGCGGAAGCTGTGGACCGGCAGGCCGTCCCCGGTTCGCCCGGTGGTCTGCTTGGCGACGGCGGCGGGGGAGCGCTCGGCCTTGGTGACGACGCTGGCGCGCAGCGCCTCGGCCGCCTCCTTGTCAGTGTCGTCGTACAGCATCGGCGCCAGGCGTTGGCGCATGTGCCATTCGAGGTAGTAGGCGAGCAGGCACAGGAAGACGTGGGCGCGCACGCGCTCTTCCAGCCAGTGGTAGACCGGCCGGATCTGGAGATCGACCGTCTTTAAGCAACGGAAGGCGCGCTCGACCAAGCTGAGGGATTTGTAGCTCTTGACCGTGGCGTCGTCGTCGAGCGCGGCGGCGGAGAGGCTGGTGCGCACGACATAGACGCCGTCGAGCGCGGTCTCCTGGGCGATCTGGGCGCTCTTGCGGGTGAAGGCGAAGCTGGTCTCGGTGGTGTCGAGGATGAAGTGCTTGGCCATCTTGTGCCGGTCGATAACGGCGCCGACGGCCAAGCCGATCTCAGCCTTGCCGCGCAGCGGCTGGCGCTAGCGGGCGACGGCCGCGGCGATCTGGGCGAGGTTGCGCTCGGTGGCGGCCAGCAGCAGATCCTTGCGCTTTCGGGCGCGCTCCTCGGCCAGCGCCCGGTTGCGGCAGACGATCAGGCGCTCGCCGGGAAACTCGGGGGCGGTGATGGCGGCCATGTCGCGCTCGTCGAACAGCGACATCTGCAAGGCGCCGCCGTCGCGCAGCGCTCGGATCGCCGGGGCGCGCAAGGCGGTAATCCAGTCGAGCCCGGCGGTTTTGAGGTCCGCGGCGATGCGCGCCTGGGTAATCATGCCGCGGTCACCGACCAAGACGACATGGTCGAGGCCGAAGCGCTCTTTCAGCTTTCTCACCTGGCAGGTCAGGGTGGTCGGATCGGCGGTGCTGCCGGCGAACACCTCGATCGCCACCGGACAAGCGTCGCGGGCGCACAGCAGGCCGTAGACGATCTGCCGTTTGCCGCGCTTGCCGTCCCGGCTGTAGCCGAATTGGGCAAGCGGACAGCAGCGCCCTTCCACATAGCTGGACGAGACGTCGTAGAGCACCAGCGTGCCGCCGCTGAGATGGCGCTTGGCCAGCGCCGCCTCGATCGCTGGCTGGCGCACCGCCAGCCAGTCGAGCGCGCCGTAGAGCTCGTCTTCGTCGACCATGCCCAGGCTGAGCTGTTCGCCCAGGCTCGAGGCCGCGGTGTCCGGCGACAGCGCGCGGGCGGCGGCCAGCTTGGAGCCGGGCTCGATCAGGCGGCTGATGACGAGTGCCAGGACGAGGTCGCGGCAGCGGTTGCCCGCGGGACCGATGAGCCGGTCGAGGCCGATCCGGCGCGCCGTGCCGAGCGCCGCCTCGACATGACCGTGCGGCAAGGCGCGGATGATGGCGATGGCGTCCTGGCCCTGGGCAATAACGGTGCCGCCTTTGAGCAGCGCCTTGAAGCCGGCGATCCGCTCGTGCGGCCAGTCGGACAGGTTCAACAGCGTACGCTTTTTGATCCGGCCGGCCTCGCGGTAGCTCTCGCGCAACAGG
>JBAUYV010000060.1:0-2357 GCA_049584975.1 Xanthobacteraceae bacterium
GTCGACGGTCGGAGGGTTGCTGATTCTTGCGACGAGAATTTCCTTGGCGATGCGCTCCTGCCACGACGCGAGCCCCCCACGCCTGCGCTCGATGGGCGATGCGTCCGAGTAAGTGTGGATCAAATGAGACATCAGCAGAATAGATACTTCATCCACGAGTAGCTGCGAGGCGCGTTCCGAGTTGTCGAAAGCAAAGTTCATGATATTGAGCAGGTTCGCGATGATGTAATCACCAAAGCCGGGCTTCGGCAGGCGAAGTCTCGCGTCGGATCGGCGGCCCATGCTGTCGGCGACTGAGATCATCCGGCGCCGCGGGAGGTAGACTCGCAACATATCATAGCGCCCTTCGACCTCCACCATTGGCAGATCAGCGAGGTCGAAAAGAGTTGCTCCGTGGAACGGAATGTTGTGTCGCTCGCGCGCCCCGTATCGCCCGCAGAGCGAGATGCTGGTCGCAGACCTGCGATTGAGATGCAGGGTATAGGCGTCCTCGGGCGTCACATCGCCCAGGCGAGTCCAGTGTTCGGCGCGGAGGCTCGCGAAAGTGGCCTGCGGCGCCACGTCAGGCAGGCCGGCTGCGAAACAAGCCCGGACGGCGGAATGAAACCGCCTCTGCAGCCATTCGCCTTCGCCGCTGGACTGCATGGCTGCCCCTTAGCTCGGCCGCTCCAATCGCGGACCCCTGAGCAAGCCTACAAGCACTCCGGCCGGCTGCAAGATTGTCCAGAAGCGCCATTTTTGTGCAAAATAGACAAGAAATTCCATCGCATTTCAACGGGTTGTTGATTTGGGATTGCTAAGCCGAATATGAGCTCATTGGCGAGCGGATGCCCAAGTGTGCAGCTTCTGCCCGCAAGGTCCCGTCCAGCCAGCTCGACGTGGACTTCCTACGGCGATAGCCGACGCAGGTCCCAAGGGAGAGAACGTCATGACGCAGCAAATCAAAAACGTAGTCCTGGTGCATGGCGCATTTGCCGACGGCTCCGGCTGGGCGCCCGTCGCTAGCATCCTGAAGAACAATGGGTACAAGGTGTCGGTGCCGCAGCCCCCAGAGACCTCTTACGCCGACGACCAAAAGTACACGAAGGCGGCAATCGACGCTATGGGCGGGCCGGTGGTTTTGGTTGGCCATAGCTACGGCGGGTCTATCATCACCGAGGCTGGCAATCATCCGAACGTGGCGGCGCTTGTCTATATTGCTGCATTTGCTCTCGATGAAGGTGAGAGCTGTGCGTCGATCGAACAGGCCCTGCCACAAGCGTCCAAGGCTTTCAAGCCGGACAGCAATGGCAACTGGTGGATAGACGAGGCGCAATTCGCGGCGGATTTCGCAGCGGATATTCCACGAGAGGAGGCGGAGTTCATGGCCATATCCCAGGTGCCGATCTCCACCGACTGCTTCACCCATCAGGTTAGGAACCCTGCATGGAAACATAAGCCCACCTGGTACCTGGTCGCCACAGAAGACCGCTCGATCAATCCGGACCAGGAACGGATGATGGCGAAGCGCGCCAAGGCCAAGACGGTCGAAGTGAAGGCGAGCCACGTCGCCTACATGTCTCACCCGAAGGAAACGGCCAAGCTCATCGAAGAGGCCGCCACCGCATCCGTTAATCGGTGAGGCGACGCTGATAGCTGGAGGCTACCCTTTTGGTACGCGTGACGCGTCCCAAGAGTGGACCGATCTCGGTCGTCCCAGGTCATGGATCGCCGCCGATGTCGTGCGCTTCGAGGACGGCTCGCCGAGCACTGGGACGTTCTTCAGGACGAGGCGCGCCAAGCGGAATCCCTGAGCGGCCTGCCGATGTTCGGGGATCGCTTCCCGGCCTGAGCGCATTCGACGCGTTCCGGATTGCTTTTCCCCCAAGGGGCGCCATTCGCGACGAGCGCTACTCGCGGCCTGACCCCAAGGGCGTGACAGGGGAACTCATGGCGAAGCGCCGCTTCAGCCGCTCGATCTGGTCCGGGGGCACGCGCACGGTGAGGCGCAGCCGGTCCTCGTCGTCGCGGCGGCTCATGACCTCGGCATGTTCATAGAGCCAATGCAGTCCCTGCCCGTCGCTGGCGTCGAGGGTCAGTTCGACTTCGGACCGGCCGCGAGCCAGGCGATCCTCGATCGCGGCCAGGAGATGATCGATCCCCTCCCCCGTCGCCGCGGAGATGGCGAGCGGCGCGCTCGCGCCGCCTTCCTGCTCCTGAGCGAGCGCGGCGCGCGCGTCGGGGTCGAGCAGGTCGACCTTGTTCCACGCTTCGACGACCCGGTCGGCGCGATCGGCGACGCCGATCTGATCCAGAACCGCCGCGACGTCATGGGCTTGCGCGTCGCTGTCCGCATGGGAGATGTCGCGCACATGCAC
>JBAUYV010000061.1:0-3369 GCA_049584975.1 Xanthobacteraceae bacterium
CGATCGAGCATGTGAATCGCATCCCGTTCTATGTGGAAATGGCGGTGCGGCAGTCGATCTACGGCCGGCCGGGCGCGGCTTATCTCGACATCGCCGACGACATCATCACCGGCTCCTGCGACGCCGATAAGGCGCACGTGGCCGAGAAATGCCCCGATCCGCCGCGCACCCAGACCATGCCGGAATACATCGACCAGGCACTGAACGTGCTGCAATCGGCCGAGCGCCCGCTGGTGATCATCGGCAAGGGCATGGCCTTCTCGCGCGCCGAGGACGAGGTGCGTGCCTTCATCGAGCGCACGCAACTGCCGTTCCTCGCGTCGCCGATGGGCAAGGGCGTCATGCCCGACGACCATCCGCTATCGGTCGGCGCGTCTCGCAGCCTCGCGCTGCAACAGGCCGATGTCGTGTTCCTGATGGGCGCGCGCTTCAACTGGATCATGCATTTTGGTCTGCCGCCGCGCTACAACAAGAACGTGCGGGTGATCCAGCTGGACATCGAGCCGGAGGCGATGCACCAGAACAAGCCGGCCGAGGTCGCTCTTTGCGGCGACGGCAAGGCGATCGTGGGGCAGCTCAATCAGGCGCTGCAAAGCCGGCAGTGGTTCTACCCGAAGGAGTCGGCGTGGCGCACGGCGATCTCCAAGAAGTCGGCCGAGAACGCGGCGTTGATCGCCCCGCAGATCGCCGACGAGTCGGCGCCGGGCGGTTACTATCGGCTGCTGCGCGACGTCGCCGCGTGGACGCCTAAGAACGCCATCGTTTGCAGCGAGGGCGCCAGCACGATGGATATCGGCCGCACCCAGTTGCCGAATTTCCTGCCGCGCTCGCGGCTGGATGCCGGCAGCTATGGCACGATGGGCGTCGGGCTGGGCATCGTCATCGCCGCCTGCGTGGTTCACCCGGACCGGCCGGTGGTGCACGTGTCGGGTGACTCGGCGATTGGGTTCTCCGGCATGGAGATGGAGACGCTGTGCCGCTACGGGATGCCGGCCAAGATCGTCGTGTTCAACAACGGCGGTATCGGCCCGGGCATGCCGGAAATCCCGTCGAACCCGATGCTGAACATGCGGCCGAACACGCTGATCTACGGCGCCCGCTACGATAAAATGATGCAGTCGTTCGGCGGCTTCGGCGCTTATGTCGAGGACACCAAGGACGTTCGCGGCGCGCTCGACGAGTTGATGAACTTCCCGGGCCCGGGCGTCGTCAACATCAAGCTGAGCCAAGGCTCCCAGCGCAAGGCTCAGGCCTTCCGCTGGCACACCTGAGCCTTTCCGGCTCGAAACGATCGGGGCCGCTCCTCTCGGGGCGGCCCCTTTCTTGTGTGCCGAGCATGAACGACAGCTTGGAGGTGGAAGTCCTCTATCCAGCCTGATGGCGGCGAAGGATTAGCGAAGCGCAAGGGCGTCGTCGCGAGGCGGGGTCTGAAGGAAGCGCGGAGCAAAGTCGCGACCTGATGGACAAGAACCGGATAACGAGGCCTACCCGCGCGGACGAGCAGGCAAGAGGCTGCGAAGTCCAAGGTCATCAAAGCGCGGGGTGGTAAATCCGGCAGGTGTGCGATGAAGGCGGTCGGTCTTACCTCGGGAGGTCCACGTCGTGTCCGGTATTCCGGACTGAGCCGGCAGCAATGCAGGTGATCGCGGCGGGGAAGTCAGCAGAGGGCATAGTAGGTGGTGACACCGAAGGCCTGAACGGTGGAATGGGCAAGTAGGACGGCGATCTCGCACGGGCCATGCGGCAGAAAATCCAGCTCGATCTGGCCTTCTCTCCGGCGGCAACGGGTGAAGCCCGAAGCGGCCGTAGGGCAGGGACCGAAGCCCGCGCGGTGGCTGCCGCGCGCGAAAGCCCGGCGGTCGCTGGACCGCCGATGGAAGCGATTGTCGAACGTGACAATCTGAGGAAGGCGCTGGCGCGAGTCCGGCGCAATAAGGGAGCACCGGGCATCGATGGGATGACCGTCGATGATCTGGCGGCTCACCTGAAGGACCACTGGCCCAACATCCGGGCTCAACTTCTTGACGGCACCTACCAGCCGCAGCCGGTGCGGCGCGTCGAGATCCCGAAGGCGTCGGGCGGCAAGCGTCCGCTCGGCATTCCGACGGTGCTCGACCGCTTTATCCAGCAGGCGGTCTTGCAGGTGCTGCAAGCGGATTGGGACCCGACCTTTTCCGAGCACAGCCACGGCTTCCGCCCTGGCCGCTCGGCGCAGGACGCGGTGCGCGCGGCGCAGGTCTACATCGCCGCAGGCGACCGCTATGTCGTGGATATCGACCTGGAGAAGTTCTTCGACCAGGTGAACCACGACATTCTGATGGGGTTGGTGGCCAAGCGGGTGGCTGATCGGCGCATCCTCCGGCTGATCCGCGGCTTCTTGACCGCGGGTGTGCTGGCGAATGGGCTGGTCGGCCCGACGGACGAGGGGACGCCGCAAGGCGGGCCGCTCTCGCCGCTGCTGTCGAACCTGATGCTCGATGTGCTGGACCGGGAGCTGGAACGGCGCGGCCACCGCTTCGCGCGCTATGCCGACGACTGCAACATCTATGTGTGCAGTCGTCGTGCCGGCGAACGGGTGATGGCGACCGTCCAACGGTTTCTGGCCCGGCGCCTCAAGCTCAAGATCAACGCAGCCAAGAGCGCGGTGGACCCGCCAAGCCGACGCAAGTTCCTGGGCTTCAGCTTCACGGCCGGGAAGGTACCTCGGCGGCGCATCGCGCCGCAGGCGCTCGCCCGGTTCAAGAGCCGGGTTCGAGAGCGGACGCGCCGGACCCGCGGGGCCAGCCTCGCGCGGATCGTCGAGGAACTATCGCGCTATCTCGTCGGATGGCGCGGCTACTTCGGCTTCTGCGAAACCATGTCCGTTTTGCGCAGGCTCGACCAGTGGGTCAGGCGGCGGCTTCGTGCCATCGCCTGGAAGCAATGGAAGCGCGGACGCACCCGCTTTGCGGAGTTGCGCCGTCGCGGCGTCGGCAAGGACCTGGCGGCTCAAACCGCCAGCAGTCCGCACGGCCCCTGGCGGCTCAGCAACAGCCCCGCGCTCGCCATCGCAATCCCAAATGCCTTCCTGGAGACGCTCGGTCTCGCAACCGTCGCCAGCAAACAGGCCGCTTAATCCACCGAACCGCCGTGTACGGACCCGTATGCACGGTGGTGTGGGAGGGGTGAAGCCGCGAGGCTTCCCCCTATCCCGATTCGGAGATACCTCCGCCGGCTAGTCCCGGCGGACGCCCATCAGCTGCATCAGCATCATGAACAGGTTGATGAAGTCGAGATAGAGGCGCAGCGCGCCCATCACCGCATTCTTGGTGGCGACCTCGCCGTAGTCGCCCTCGAAATACATCTCCTTGATCTGTTGGGTGTCCCACG
>JBAUYV010000062.1:0-2443 GCA_049584975.1 Xanthobacteraceae bacterium
AGATATAGTATTACTGAGCAATGCCGTGTACTGCGTATAGTACACTTGCTTCAAAAATCCGATTACTCGGACAGGCTCCTAGCGAAACGATCGGGGCGATCGCCGCGGCGCTGGCCAAGGCGCAAGCCGAACTGACCAATCCGGAAAAGTCGCTGGTCGCGACCATTCGCGCCTCGAACCCGCGCGATCAAGATCAGACCTTTCGCTATGCAGCGCTGTCGTGCGGCCTCGACATCGTGCGCAAGGCGCTCGGCGGCCACGAGATCGCGACGGTTCAGGCAACCGCGATCGACAACGAGGCCGGATTGATCCGCCTCACCACCACGCTCGCCCATGCGTCCGGAGAATGGCTGTCATCGGAATGGCCGGTCTGCCCGATTGCCGAGACGGCGGCGCCGCGCCGGATGGGGGCGGCGCTCACCTACGCAAGACGCTATGCCCTGTTCACCCTGGTCGGTATCGCAGGCGAGGACGATCTCGACGCGCCGGATCTCAACCTGAAGGCTGGGGTGCCAAAAGGGGAGGGCGAGTCGAACGAAGTCGACGCGGCGCGAGTTACAATAGCGCAAGCAGGCGGTATAGGGGGTCCGCTGGAAGAGGCGGCCGCGACATTTAAACCAGCGCTACGAATCCCGATGAGCGAAGAGCGGGCTGTCAGAGCGAGCAATGTCCGCAAGGATCCCACGCCCCGTCCTGCAAAAGCCGACTTGAGCGCCCAGGAATCAGCGATCCTCCGTGACCAGTTGATCGCCGACCTCAATCGGCTTCGGTCGTCGGATGAGGCCGCGGACTGGGTTCACAAGAACCTTGCGGCCAAGAACAAATTGATGGCCGCAGATGCGGACTGCGTGGAAGCCAGTTTCCGCGAGAGGTTGTCAACGTTCGAACCCGCGCCTGCGGTGGCCGAAGGAGAAGTAGAGTTTGCAAAGGATGATGGCGTCGAGCGTCCGGGCGGACAGGCTTTTGCTGAAACGATCGATGCTTCAGCGGCCGCCCCAATCATTCTGCCCCAAAAGCCGCTTGGCTGTCGCCGCGTATTTGTCAAAACGATCCGGCTTCGCGACAAGGAGCACTGCAAATATGTCACAACCCAGCCCTGCGTCGTGTGCGGGCGGACCCCGAGCGAGGCACACCACATTCGCTTCGCCCAGCCGCGTGCGCTCGGCCGCAAGGTCAGCGACGAATACACGATTCCCGTCTGCCGCCTCCATCACCGGGAGCTCCACGGCTACGGCGATGAAGCCTCATGGTGGGCCGCGGTCAGCATCGACCCTCTGCCTATCGCACTCGAGCTGTGGCGTCGCTCACGCTTGACCGCGTGAGTCTTCTACACTTGGTCCGACGACGAGGCTGGGGGAATCGGCGCCTAAGCGCCACCGGAGGAGGCGCTGTTACCTTCTTCGGCGGGACCGCACCTCTAGGTGATTGATCATTGATCGTCTGAATCCTGATCCCGAAGCATGCTGGTCACATTGAAAGCCGGGCGAATGGCACGCGTTGAGACTGGAACTTTCAATTCGCGACGGCGTTTTGGCCATTGTTCCTCCACGGATTCCCATTATCTTTTGCACCAGCACACACTGTTATTGCATCGCACACAATCCTGTGGTTGTCTTATCATGGAGGGCCAAGTGGCAGACGATGCGCTTCCCACGCCGGAACCGAGCGGGTCTGCCACAACGGGCTCTCTCACCAGGGGGCGGTTTCGGAATTGGAAGATAATGGCGATCGAGTTGGTCGTTGCGCTTCTCAGTTCTGGAGCTTTCATTGTCACGACAATCGATAATCCCTCGATTCTCGGCATCGTGTGCCTGATCGCCGGGATAGGCGCGCTTTGGTCTTTTCAGTGTGAGCAGCTGGGCATCTCGATCGATTCGCAAACGCTAACAATGCCGACGAGGCAAATCCCATGGATGCCCGCCTTGTCGTTTCGGCGACGAACCATCTTGCTGTCCGAGGTGCATCGATTGACAATGTCAGCGCGTTGGTTCGGGTTTGAAGTGGTGAGGATCTCCGGAGATTTCGGTTCGGAGTTGCTGGTATTTGCTTCGAGGGATCAGCGGAGGCGTTTTATCGCGCTCATTCAGAGCGTTTGTTCCGGGCTCGCCATCTATCGTATTCGGTCGCTGTCGGAGTGAAGCGTCCCCCTCGCCACTATACATGGCCGACGGTCGAAGTGCGCTTGGGCGCGCCGGCCACGTCTGAGCTGTTCCCCAGATTGAAGAACGCGGCGCGCGAGCCCAGTGAACGCGTCCGCGACGGCTGAGGCTTGTCGCGCTCGGTGAGAAGCCAGATTTTTTGATGAGCGCCGGGACTAGTTTGGCTCGGGCTTCAATTCCGCGATCACCCCCGGCTATCAGGCGTGAGCGTCGCGGAATGCAGCTTGAAAGCGAAGCGGCGGCGAAAAGGCGAAGCGCTGTGAAGTGGGAGGCAAGAGCGAGGC
>JBAUYV010000063.1:0-8035 GCA_049584975.1 Xanthobacteraceae bacterium
TGGAAAGGCTACCTCAAGCTTTCGCTCGTTACGTGTCCGATTGCGCTGTACACCGCCTCATCCTCGACCGAACGGGTATCGTTCCGGCAGGTCGACAAGCAGACCGGCAACCGGCTGCGGCAACAGTCGGTCGACGAAGTCACGCGCGAGCCCGTTGAGGGCCCCGATAAGGGTCGCGGCTACGAGTACGCCAAGAACGCCTTCATCCCGGTGGATGACGACGAACTCGATGCCATCGCGATCGAGAGCAACCACACCGTCGAAATCGATTCGTTCGTGCCCCGTGAGCAGATCGACCAGCGATATCTGGATAGCCCCTATTACGTCATCCCCAACGACCAGGCCGGGCAGGACGCCTTCGCGGTGATCCGCGAGGCCATGCGCGGCAAGGGCATGGTGGCGCTCGGGCGTGTCGTGCTGGCGAAGCGCGAGCGGGTCATCATGCTCGAGCCCTGGGACAAGGGGCTGATGGGCACCACGTTACGCTATCCGTACGAGATCAGGGACGCGAAGGAGTACTTCGGCGACATCCCGAACGCGAAGGTCGAGCCGGACATGCTCAAGCTCGCCGAGCACATCCTGCAAAACAAGGCAGGCGACTTCGATCCGTCGCAGTTCGTCGATCGCTATGAGGACGCCATCATCGAGATGCTCAGGAAGAAGCAGGCTGGCATTGAGGTGTCACGTGACACAGCCGTTCGACGGCCACAGAACCTTGTGAACCTTACGGAGGCACTGCGCCGCAGCGTCGCTCAAGGAAACGCCGCGTCCGCTCCCGCGAAGAAGGGGCACAAGCGCGTCCAGGGACAGGCCGAGATGCTCCTTCCTATTGCGGGCCAGAAGAGGAAGGAAGACGCACCGTCAAAGGCGGCAGGTCGGCCAAACACTCGGCACAAGCAAGTCGGCTGATCTGGCTCTATTAGTGGATGCCGGATCGATCCCGACCACGTTCCAACAATACCGAAGTAACCCGCACTGACGCCTCATGGGCCTGCCATGATAGAGAACATAAAAACCCATCCTTACACACGCGCCGTCTGTCTGGAGACCGCGCGCCTGTTTGAGCGACGAGCCGCCAAGAACTTGGTGGAGGCGCAGCGTTGGGCTGATGAAGGCGTCTCGGACCGTGCTCAGGAATTTCAGGCCAAGGCCAGGCTTGCGCAGGAGCGCGCGAACGGGTGGCATCTTCGGGCAAGAAATGCCCTTACCAACAACGAGCCGCGAGCACATACGGCAACATGACCGAGGCATTTAAAGTCTTACGCTACAAGTTGATTGCCGACGATGGAGCGGCCGCTGCCTAATCCAATTCGCCCTTCCCGGACGCCAATTGAGCCCACAGAAGCACTTGAAGCCGAAGGCTTGTCAAACGCGAGTTTATGCGCGGCGAGCGGACGGCGCCAAAGGTGCCACGCGACACGCGAGTCACCACTTGGAATATCGACGCCAATGAACAGGTCAAGTACACCGCAACCGCGGCAGACTGACATGACAGCACGCGAACGCGCAATCGAAGTCTGGTCTCGCGGTAATCCGCTCGTTGCTTGGATGATCAGCAACGGCATCGAGGTCACGCGCGAGAACTACCTCCATTGCGCGTACATCGGCCTGCCGATGCCGGAATGGACGGCCGAGCTTGAGAGCGAACTTCCCGACTTCTTGCAAGTGGAGACTGGCTGAATTCCGCTGATCGTTCGGCGAGCGGCCGGCCGGTGCAGCGACTCTGTTGCTCTCGTTGCGCTCGCCCTCCACTCACCTTCACCTTACCAGGCAAAGCCCCGACCAGGCGAAGCTGCCACCAGCATCGTGCCCCAGCATCGGGTGCCACGACCGCCCGAGCTGAAGCTCCATCGTCGCCCCGATCCATAAGTGCGAAAAAGGAATTGGCGAAAAGAGGAATTGGCGACGTCGCTGGCCGCGGCAGCACTGCCCAACCGATCCAGCGAGTCGATCTGCGGGCCGCGCACCTCGCCGTCCCCTCCGCCAAGTGCGCGCCGGAAGACGCAAAGAGAACGGTTAAGGCGGTTCCGCTGATCGTTCGCACGGCTGACTTGCAATCCGTAGGTCGCCGTGCTCAACGCCCACCTCACCTGCCCTCACCAGCCGCTAGCCCGAGCAGGCGAAGCCCCAACAGCATTTAGTTTTCCCTATCGGTCATTTCGGATTTCTCCGTTCGCCGGGCGGCACGTCCTCGGATAGCAATGGTGAAAGGGGCACTCGGCGCTGTTGCCGATGTAGAAAACGGCGTTACGGCTGCGCGCGCACGACAAGGGGCGGCATTTGCAGCTACGTAAGCGCATCTGACGCAAAGGGAAGCTAATGCCGGATCAAGTGTTTATTGGAACAGTTATCCTACCGAACCGAATTGTCGAAAGTGGCTACGTGCTGGTTGGAGACGGGCTAATACAGGCGGTAGGTTCCGGTGCGACGCCGGCGGGAGAGAAGCACGGGGGCAGCGGTTTTCTGGTGTTGCCAGGCGCTATCGATGCTCAAGTGCATAGTCGAAGTCAAAAAGGCCAGGAAGATTTCATCTGGTCTACACGCAGCGCCGCCGCGGGCGGCGTGACGACTATCGTGGATATGCCGTATGACGACGGTTTTCTGATTGCAACAGCTGAGTGTTTTCGTACCAAGGTAGCCGAAGCGAGTGTGCAGGCCCGTGTTGACTTTGCGCTCTACGCTACGGTCGATCCGGACGAGGGAGCGGCGCACATCAAAGAATTGATCGCTGCCGGAGCCGCCGCGTTCAAATTCTCGACCTTCGGCACCCATCCCAAGCGCTTTCCGCGCGTTCCGCCACAGGTTCTCTATAAATGCTTCCGCGCCATCGGGCCGCGCGGTCTCGTCGCCGGCATTCACAATGAGAATGATGAGATGGTGCGCGCCTTCATCGCTGAGGTCGAAGCGCTAGGAATCACGGATTACCGCGCGCACGGCTTGTCGCGACCGCCGATCACCGAGGCGTTGGCGACCGCGGAGGTATACGAACTCGGTATCGGCGCCGGTTGCCCGGTGCACATCGTGCACTGCTCGATTGGACGCGGCTGCGAAATGGCGGCGGCCTATCGCGCTCAGGGACAGGCAGCCACCATTGAGGCCTGCATCCATTACCTCACGCTCGACGAAGAAAATGACGTGCGCCGCCTCGGCGGTAAAGCCAAGATCAATCCGCCGCTCCGGCCGCGCCACGAGGTGGAAGCGCTCTGGCATCATCTTGCTGCCGGCAACGTCACTGTAGTGTCGACGGATCACGTAAGCTGGTCGGAGGACCGCAAGACCGATCCCAACATGCTCAAGAACGCCTCCGGCGTTCCCGGTCTCGAAGTACTCTATCCGCTGCTGATGAAAGGCCTGAGCGAGCGCAATCTGCCGTTGACGCATGCGGCGCGGCTGTTGGCGCACAGCCCCGCGAGCTTGTTTCGTCTCGCCGAGACAAAGGGCGCGCTCGCCGTTGGCCGCGACGCCGACATCGTGCTGATGCGGCGTGATCCTTATCGTTACGACGCCGGGAAGAGCGGTAATAATTTCGTATCGTGGAGTCCCTACGAAGGCGTCGAGTTGCCGTTCCGCGCGGTCGCCACGTTCCTGCGTGGGACCTGCGTCGCGGCGGACGGAAAGGTCACCGCGCCGCCCGGTCACGGACGTTTCGTCAGACCAGCATTGACAGCGCATTGAGCGGAGGCGAACGTGCCGCTTGCCACGCCGTCGCTCGACGCCGACCGTCTCTGGGCCGACGTGATAGCTCTCGCCGAAATCACCGATCGCAAACATCCCTATACGCGCCGCTCGTTCACGCCGCTGTTCCTGCAAGGCCGCGCTTGGCTTGCCGATCGCTTCAAGGATGCTGGACTCGCGGTCCGCATTGATCAGACCGGTAACCTGATCGGCCGCCTCGAGGGCAAGAACTCCTCGCTCGGCGTGATCGCCGTCGGATCGCATAGCGATACTGTTCCGTCGGGCGGTCGCTTTGACGGCATTGCCGGACTTATCGCGGGACTGGAGGTCGCGCGCGCACTCCGCGATGGCGGAACGCATCTTTTGCACGCACTTGAAGTGATCGATTTTCTCGCCGAAGAGCCGAGCGATTTCGGTCTCTCCTGTGTCGGGAGCCGCGGCGTGACCGGCGCACTGCAGCCGGCAATGCTGGCCATGAAAGGTCCCGGAAACGAACCTTTGGGCGAAGCGCTCCGCCGGGTCGGCGGCGATCCGGACCGGCTCGAAGCGGCGCGGCGCCACGACATTGCGGCGTTTCTCGAATTGCACATCGAGCAGGGCAAGGTGCTCGAGTCACGCGCGCTCGACGTCGGGATCGTCACCTCCATCGTCGGCATTCGACGCATTGAGATTACATTCGAGGGCGCGGCCGACCATGCCGGCACCACACCGATGACCTTGCGTCGCGATGCGCTGGTCGCAGCCGCGCATACGATCGTCGCCGTCCGCACCACTGCGGAAAGATTATCGGCTGAAGGAACCGATTACTTCGTCGCCACTGTCGGCATTCTCGACGTCGGGCCCGGCGCCTCGAACGTCGTACCGGGGCAGTGTCGCTTGGTGATTGACATCCGAACGACCAACCCCGCTTTGACCGAACGATTCGCCACGGTCATCGAGCAAGAAAGCGCGAAGCACGCTGCCGCTACATCCGTCGTACGCGGGCCGCTCGCGACCTTATCGGACGGACCGCCCGCCGCGTGCGATCCTGCGCTGCGGACACTGCTGCGCTCGGCGGCCGACGAGCTCGGGCTGAAGGCGACGGATATTGCGAGCGGCGCCGGCCACGACACCGCATTTATGACTCGCATCTGTCCGTCGGCCATGGTTTTCGTGCCTTGCCGCGACGGCAAGAGCCACACGCCCGAGGAGTGGGCGGATCGCGATGCGATCGCTGCCGGCGCCACGGTCATGCTGCGGACAGTTAAGGCGCTAGACCAATCCTTGGCGCGGGATTTGGCGACCAAACAGGGAGCGGCGTGATGGGAAGGATTCTCGGATTGCAGGATGTCGAGGCGGCTATCCGCGGCGGGTCCGTCTTCGCCGCGGGCGGCGGCGGCTGGGTCGAGCATGGCCGCGAACTCGGCACCGTGGCGGTCACCGTCGGCCGGCCCGAACTGGTCTCGATGGACGAGGTTCCCGACGATGCCTTCATCGCGACCGCGGCCGCCATTGGTGCCCCGGCTGGCACCACAGAATGGCAGATGCTCGGCGTCGATTACGTCAAGGCGGTTGAGTTGTTGCAGGACGCTCTGGGCGCGGCGGTCTATGGGCTGATGATCGGTCAGAACGGCATGTCGAGCACCATGAACGCCTGGCTACCGTCGGCGTTGCTCGGCACCAAAGTTGTGGACGCGGTCGGCGATATTCGCGCGCATCCGACCGGCGACATGGGTTCGCTGGGCATGGCTGCAAGCCCGGAGCCGACCATCCAGGTCGCTGTCGGCGGCCATCGCGCCAGTCATTCCTACATCGAGCTTGTGGTTCGTGGGGCGACCGCCAAGGTCTCGCCGGTCTTGCGCAAGGCCGCCGATATGGCCGGCGGCTTCATTGCGAGCTGCCGCAACCCGATGCGCGCGTCCTACGTCAAGCGCCACGCCGCCCTTGGCGGCATTTCGCGCGCGCTCGAACTCGGCCGCGCCATCATGGATGCGGAGGCAAAGGGTGGGCGCGCGATCATTAACGCGATCTGCAACACCACCGCGGGCAAAATTGTTGGTGAGGGAAAAGTCGTTCGCAAATCGGTGCATTACACCGATGCCGCCTTCGATATCGGCACCATTGCGGTCCGCTGCGGCAGTCGCGAACTCGTGCTCCACGTCATGAACGAATACATCGCCGTCGAGGAAGCCGGCGCGCGGCTTGCCACTTTTCCTGACGTGATCGCCACGCTCGGTCCCGACGGCCGCCCCGTCAGCGTCGGCCACATCGACGAGGGTGCCGAGCTTGCGGTTTTCCATATCGACAAGTCTCAATTGCCGCTAAGCTCTTCGGTGAAGGACCCGACCGTTTATCCGATCGTGGAAGCGGCGCTCGGCATCCCGGTTGCCCGTTATGCGTTGGCGTAGGCGGCCATGAATTCGCACTTCACCGTCACGTCTGGCTCCAATCTTCGCTGCCGCGGCTGGCGGCAGGAAGGTTTGCTACGGCTGTTGGAAAACGTGCTCGCGGTCGGCGAGGACCCGGCTCATCTCGTTGTTTATGCCGCCCTGGGCAAGGCCGCACGCGACTGGCCTTCGCACGACAAGATCGTCGAGACGCTGCGCACCATGGCGGACGACGAGACGCTGATCGTGCAGTCTGGCAAGCCGATCGGTCTGATCAAGACGCACGACAGGGCGCCGATCGTCATCATGGCTAATTGCAACATGGTCGGCCAATGGGCGAAGGCCGAGAACTTCTACGATTTGCAGCAGCGCAACCTGATCTGCTGGGGCGGTCTGACCGCCGGCGATTGGCAATATATCGGCTCGCAGGGCGTGATTCAGGGCACCTATGAAATCCTCATGCGGATTGCCGAGCGGCATTTCCACAACAGCCTGCGCGGCCGCTTCGTCCTCACGGCGGGTCTCGGCGGCATGGGCGGCGCGCAGCCGCTCGCAGGCCGTATGGCCGGCGCCGTCATACTCTGTGTCGAAATCGACGAGGAACGCATCGCCAAGCGCCTGGCGAACGGTTACCTCGACCAGCGCGCCTCCGATCTCGACAACGCGCTGGCGATGGTCGAGGCGGCGAGGCGCGAAGGCCGCGCAGCGTCGATTGCCGTGCTCGGCAACGCCGCCGACGTGTACGAGATGCTGCTGGCCCGCGGAATCATTCCCGACGTCGTCACCGACCAGACCGCAGCTCATGACCTCGTTTATGGCTATGTGCCGTCCGGCCGCACGCTCGCCGAGGTGCGCTCGATGCGCCGGAGTGATCCGCAAACGTTGATGCGAGAGAGCCGCGCCACGATCGTGCGCCACGTGGGTGCCATGCTCGGCTTTCAACGCGCAGGCGCCGTCGTCTTCGATAACGGCAATCTGATCCGCACCCAGGCGCGCGACGGCGGTGTCACCGACGCCTTCGATATTCAGATTTTCACCGAAGCTTATCTGCGCCCGCTGTTTGCCCGCGCGATCGGGCCATTCCGCTGGATCTCTCTGGTGAACGACCGTGAGGACATCCACAAGATCGATCGCCATCTGCTCGAAGCCTTTCCCGACAATCGCATCCTTGCCAACTGGATCAAGCTCGCCGGCGCCAACGTGCCGTTCGAAGGCCTGCCGGCGCGTATCGCGTGGCTCGGTCATGGCGAACGCACCGCGCTGGCGGTCGCGGTCAATCGCATGGTGCGCGAGGGCACCTTGTCGGGGCCGGTCGCGTTCACCCGCGATCACCTCGATGCGGGCGCGATGGCGCACCCCAACATCATGACCGAGCACATGCGCGACGGCTCCGACGCTATCGCCGACTGGCCGTTGCTCGACGCCATGGCGATGTGCTCATCGCAGGCCGATCTGGTCGCCATCCATTCCGGCGGCGGCGGGTATTCCGGCTACATGACGAGCGCCGGTGTGACTGTGATCGCAGACGGCAGCCCGGAAGCCGACGAGCGCCTTGCGCTGTCACTGACCAACGATACGAGCCTCGGCATAATGCGTTACGCGGACGCCGGTTACCCCGACGCGCTTGACGAAGCGCGCCACAAGGGTGTGCGTCATTTCCAGCTATCGTGAAGCCACGACACGGAGTGGGACTAAACTTGCTCCTGCGTTTGCGACAGCCGCGCCCGCAATGTCTTCACCAGTTCACGCTCCGGCCCGCTCAGGCTGCGCTCGCCGGAATAGATGACAAACAAGCGGCGCGCGATGGTGGGCTCGATGATTGGATGGGCGGTGAGTTCGCCGTCGGTGAGTTCGCGCCCTACCGCCGACGGCGGCAAGACCGTGCATAGCCGCGTGCGGGCCAGAACCGCCGCGATCATGGTCAGCGCATCGATCTCGATGGCCGGCTGAATTTTCATGTTGCGCTGTTCGGCCGCCTTTTCGAGCA
The DNA here is from genome assembly GCA_049584975.1 of Xanthobacteraceae bacterium. Classification (GTDB taxonomy): domain Bacteria; phylum Pseudomonadota; class Alphaproteobacteria; order Rhizobiales; family Xanthobacteraceae; genus BOG-931. Next base: position 8,029 of record JBAUYV010000063.1, read on the forward strand.
ATTGCCG
>JBAUYV010000064.1:0-27383 GCA_049584975.1 Xanthobacteraceae bacterium
CCCGGCCCCGTGGCGCCGAAGCGTCAACTATATCGTCGACCATATATGCGAACCGATCTGCCCAAGTTGGTTCGCATCTTGTCGCTCAAATCGCCCGTTACAAGGTGCGGGCGGAAGACCGCTTACGAAGCACAGACGCTGCGCGCAAATTCTATCTCCCCTGATCAAAGTCGAGAGCGGACATAAATTGTCAAACATCTGCAGAACTCGCAGCAAATGCGGTTTTGCGGGACGTGTCACCAGGAGTGGGGCGAATGGTGGAGGACAAGAGTGAGACGGGGACTCCCAAAACTTGGAAGTTCGCCATGAGTTGTTATGAGCCGATTGATTTCGTTTCGGGTGGAATAGGCACGTACACTCGACTGCTGCTGGAGCTGCTGCAGTTCGAAGATCGAAATATCATTTTGTTCACTGCGCATCCGCCAAGTTCGCAGGTGCGGGCGCTATTGAAACATGTGACTTTCGTTACAGTTTCTTCCGATCCGATATTTCGCAATTGTCGGTTAAATAGAGTCGGAGATGCGCTTGACTATTACAGCTTTCACCTCGCGCAAAAATTGATGTCCTTTTATGGCGCCGGTCATCGTTTCGAATTTTTTGAATTTCCGGATTATGGGGCAGAAGGATACTACGCGCTGAGGCTTGTAAAAGCCGGCGTGCTGGATATTGGACGCCCTGCTGTACGATTGCATTCGCCGGATCTGATGCTGGCAAAAGACAATCTCCTTCCGATAGACAAATACACCGAAGAATTAAGGGAACGCATCCTCCGCGAGCTGTTCGTCTACCAAGCCGCTAGTGCGGCGTTGTACGGCGGCAGCCAGATGCTCAAACGGATTCAGGATGATTGCAGGCAATTCTGCGTGAACATTGCGGACCGTTCTATTCAGATCGATCATCCGTATCCAAGACCCACACCCTCGATTACTCGACCCGATAAAAAAACCGGTCTGCACGTCGGATTTATTGGGCGGCTTGAGACGCGAAAGGGAATTTTACAGTTCTTCGAGACCATAGCCGGTTGTCCAGCGAGTATTTATCTTATCAAACGCAACGACATCCATTTTCATCTCATTGGCCGAGACACGTGCGATCATAGCGGAGAATCAATAAAGGAACAGGTAAAAGGGTTCGTGAGTGCAGCCGGAATCCGGGAGAGGGTGCATTTCTATGGAAACATGAAACCTTCAGAGCTTGCAAAGTACATTCTCTGCTCGCTCGATGCGTTCATTTTTCCGTCAATCTTTGAAAACTACCCAAATGCACTTCTGGAGATATTGGGGACAGAGCGGCCGGCTTTAGTGAGCAACCGCGGCTGCATGCCCTATATTGCCCGCCATATGCCGCAGGTTTCGACTTATGATCCGCTGCTTCCCAGCGCTGGCGAATCTATTTGTGAGTTTTTATCGAAGGCGGGCGTCGATATAGCGGTGCCGCGTCGCTATGATGAAATCGCAGCCGAAGCCAACGCCTCTATTGTCCGACGCTATCTCGACCTTCCTTCTCCGTCTCCTCGGGACGCCGTCACGAAATCCCTAAGATGTTCGTTCGTCGTACCTCATTTTAATTCGTCAGCAACACTTGGGAAGTGCATCTCATCCATTTGCGCTGTACGTCTGGAAGAGGACGAGATCGTCGTCGTAGACGACTGCTCATGTGAGGACGAACGCACCAAGGCTGAAAGCATTTGCAGACGCCACAATATCCAATTTATCACCCTTAATCACAATCGCGGACCATCCGCGGCCAGAAATGTCGGGGCGCGCGCTTCCAGCACAGAACTCGTCCAATTTGTCGATGCCGACGACTATCTCGACTGCGCGGGATACAAGATCGTTCGGGGATTTTTAGAGCGGAACGCCGACGTTCACATGGCCTATGGCATGATGAAATGCTTTGGCTGCGAACATCACCTGTGGATGCCCCGTGACGCATCGCCAATGACGTGTCTTGAACAAAATTTCACGCATAGTGGCGTGCTCATAAGAAAATCGGCCTTTGATGCTGTTGGCGGATTCGATGAATCGATGCGAACGCACTACGAGGATTGGCAGTTCAATTGCAAGTTTGCGTTTGCCGGACTGGTTGGACATGTCGTGCCAGTTGTATCGCTGCACGTACTCACGCAGCCTCGGTCGCGCTCAAAATCGAGCCCACACCTTGAGGCAGTCAGCAGAAATCAAGTGATCCACCTAGGCACCTGGCATGGAACGGCCCCCGGGCGGCTTGCGGGTGAGCTGAGCGCTGTCGCGGGAATTTACGGCGCAACAGCGATCAAGATCCGCAACTCATCTCCGCCCATGCCTCCCTATTTAGTGCCACTCCACGGCTTCGTGTCGGGTATGGGCCAAAAATCGCCATGGCTTTTTAAGCTCGCGAGATTTACTTGGCGCGGCATTACCAGGATTGGCGTGGATTAAGGTTCTGGAGGATTAAGGTTTTGGGCGTCGTCTATGATCTGTCAGTAACGGTTCCAAACCGAATCAGCGAAAAATGCCCGAGTGGCGGCATGGGGCGTCGCTCGATGATGCGCACGCCGTCGCGGCGCGCCGCCCAGGCGACGAGGCGCGCCCAGCCGAATTCCGTCTGCCAGCCGAGGCGGCGGGTCAGCGGCGCAAGCCAGCGCTCGAACGACGCGCGCAGCCCGGTCTCAGCGCCCAGATGATTCACCAGGATAATTTCGCCACCCGGCTTGAGCACGCGCGCGAACTCGTCGAGCGTCGCTTCCGGCTCGGGCACCGCCGTAATGACGTATTGGGCGACAACCACGTCGAACACCGCGTCGTTGAAACCAAGATGCCGCGCGTCCATGACCGCGAGCCCGTCGACGTTGGTGAGCCGGTGTTCGCGAACCCGCGCCTTGGCCCTGCGCAACATGGGAACGGACAGGTCGACGCCGGTGATGCGATTGCTCCAGGCGTATTCGGGCAGCGACAGGCCGGTGCCGACACCGACTTCGAGGATGCGCCCGCCGATGCGCTCGGCCGCGGCGATCGAAGCCTTGCGGCCGCGCTCGAACACGGAGCCGAACACGAAATCGTAGACCGGCGCCCAGCGCGCATACGCTTTGGCGATCCCGGCGTTGTCGAGTTCCGCCCCCATCACCCCGCCACTCGCACGCTTTGCGCCCGAATCCCCTTCGGGCGCCATCAGCGCACAGCCGCCATCGCTGCGCCCGCATCGGCCGCTCTCGCGGCGGCGACGGTGCTGGCGATGAATCCGCCGCCGAGCACGCGGGCCTGACCTTCAGCCGCGTCGTAGACCGCGCACGCCTGCCCGGGCGAAACGCCGTCCTCGCTGGCGATCAGCTCGACGTCAATGCCGCCGTCACGGCCGGCGCGCAGCCACGCCGGCTGCGGCGGCCGCGTGGAGCGGACTTTGACAAAAACCTCGGGATGATTCTCCACCGCCTGCTCGATCGTGCCATCACCGAGCCAGTTGATATCGCGCAGCCGAATACGGCTCGTGCGCAGCGCCTCACGCGGGCCCACCACGACGCGGCGCGTGGCGGCATCGAGGCGCACGACGTAAAGCGGCGAGCCGGTGGCGATGCCCAGTCCGCGGCGCTGGCCGACGGTGAAGTGAATGATGCCGTTGTGATGCCCAAGCACATGTCCCTCGCGATCGACGATCTCGCCGGGACCGGCGGCGCCGGGACGCAGCCGCTCGATGACTTCGGCATAGTCGCCGGTCGGCACGAAGCAGATGTCCTGGCTGTCCTGCTTGTCCGCCACCGTAAGGCCGAAGCGGCGCGCCAGCTCGCGCGTCTCCGCCTTGGTGCGGTCGCCGAGGGGAAACCGCAGCAGATCGAGCTGTGCGGGCGTGGTGGCAAACAAAAAATAGCTCTGGTCGCGCTCGGTCTCGCGCGCGCGATAAAGCGCGCGGCCACCGCCCGGCAGCGCCCGCGAGGCTACGTAATGGCCGGTCGCCAGGAATTTGGCGCCGAGCTCGCGTGCGGTTTCCAGAAGGTCGCGGAATTTGATCGACTGATTGCACTCCACGCATGGCACCGGTGTCTCGCCCAAGACGTAGCTCTGGGCGAAGCGGTCGATCACCGCTTCCTTGAAGCGGCTCTCATAATCGAGGACGTAATGGGGAATGCCGATGCGCGCCGCGACTGCGCGGGCGTCATCAATGTCGCGGCCGGCGCAGCAGGCACCCTTGCGGTGCGTCGCCGCCCCGTGATCGTAGAGTTGAAGCGTGATGCCGACCACGTCGTAGCCGGCGTCAGCAAGCAGCGCGGCGGTCACCGACGAATCGACACCCCCCGACATGGCGACGACAACGCGCGTGTCGGACGGCCGTCCCTCGATGTCGAAATTGTCGCGCATGGCAGTCCTGCGGCAAGCTCCTGACCTGGCGGTCCCTTCGCAAGGTCCCATGTGGGCAAGCTGGAGCGCCGCAACTACTATAAGTGCCGCCCTCCGGCTCCGCCATGGCGGCGGCAGTGATTCTCTCCGCATCGCCCCGGCAGCACCGGGGCACCGATTCCCGAGCCGAAAACCGCCGGGCCGGGCAATTACACAAGGAAAATCGGATGTTGTGCGCCGATTCGTGGCGCAAATCCCACCAATCAGCGCTTAGGCTTAGCCAAATTTTAAGCCGGGGTGCGTAACGTGCCCCTCGTCGCGTTGTCGAGTTCGTGAGAGTGGCTATGACCGAACCCCATCGCCCGAGGGTCAAGTATGTCATCGGGCCTGACGGTTCTCCCCTGACGATCGCGGATTTGCCGGCGCCAGGGACGAAACGCTGGGTAATCCGCCGCAAGGCGGAAGTCGTGGCGGCAGTCCGTGGCGGCCTGCTTTCGCTCGAAGAGGCGTGTAACCGCTACACGCTGACCGTCGAGGAATTCCTGTCCTGGCAATATTCGATTGACCAGCATGGCCTTGCCGGCCTGCGTACGACGCGTATTCAGCAATACCGCCAGTAGGCGCCGCCCAATCCGTGTGACTGATTCGCCGCTAGGGCATGATCCGGAAAAGTGGGCACCGGTTTTCCGAAAAGATCATGCTCCAGTGAAGAATATAGACCATGATCCGATTCAACCGAATCGGATCATGGTCTGGGCGCCGTCCGCCGCGCAGATGATTCGTTTCGCATTTTTTTGGCCGCCATTAATAAGACGCTAACCATCCGCCGGGCAAATCCTGCCCGCGGCACGGCTTCATTCTGGGGATGAGTCGCGCCAGCAAAGAGGGGATGGGACCATGAAGGTTTTGATCGTCGGTTCGCTCAACGGCCGGCTCACCGCCGCGACCAAACTTGCGTTGGACAAGGGCGCCACCATCGCTCACGTGGTGGACATTGGCGAAGCGCTTGCCGCGCTACGCGCGGGGTACGGGGCCGACCTGTTGGTTGTCGACGCCGCCGTCGGCATTGGAGAACTTGTTCGCAGGCTCGACGCAGAGCAAATCCACGGCCCGATTGTCGCCTGCGGCACCGCCACTGAAGCACAGGCCGCTGCCGCCACCATCCGTGACGGCGCCAAAGGATACATCCCGCTGCCCGCCGATCCCAAACTGATTGCCGCCGTCCTTGCCGCAGTCGCCGACGACACGCGCGATCCAATCTATTGGGATGACGCCACAGCAGGCGTCATCAAGCTTGCGCAACAGGTTGCGTCCGCCGATGACGACGCTACTCAAATCCTGCAAGCCGTAGAACCTGTATGCCGCGCGCTGGTCGGGCGTACGGTGTCCGAAGTTGAACGCGACCTCATCCTCGAGACGTTGAAGCACTGCCTCGGCAATCGGACGCACGCCGCAAACCTGTTGGGCATCTCCATCAGGACATTGCGCAACAAGCTCAACGAATACACCGCCGCCGGCCTGTCGGTACCGCCGCCCGGAGGCAGCGCGAGCAGCGAAGCGCGCAAGGCGGCATAGCGGCGTTTCGCGCAACAGCGCGCGAGCGGGCATTCAGAATGCACGCGGGCGGGCGACATGGCCACCTCTACTTTGTGGCGTCCCCGCCATCGACCATGATGGTCTCGACCTCGCCGGCACCGTTCTGGCGGCGGAAGGCGGCGGCCTTGTTGTATTCGTCCGATTGAAAGCAGGCGACGCCCTGATCGAAACTGGGAAACTCGATCACCACGAAGCGATGAAATTTTTGCGGACCTTCCATGATCTGGAAGCGCCCGCCGCGAGCAAGAACTTTTCCGCCATACTTCGCGATGATGGCCGGCACCAGATCCGTGTATTTCCTGTACTCGACCGGATCGTTGATCTTCGAGCGCGCGACCCAATAGGCTGGCATCCAAGTCCTCCCCGTCCAATTCAGCACGGATTATCGTCGATAATTTCCGACCCGTCATGCCCGCGCGTGCGCTGGAACGAGTGTTACGACTCGGCGAACAGTCCGCGCAGCATCGTTGCCGCGGCGGAGCGTTTCGGCGCTGGCGGCTTCGGTGTCCCCGCCAGGCGGCGGGCTATCAAGCCGACGAACTTGTCCTTTTCCATCGGCTTGGCAAACAGAAAGCCTTGGCCGATGTCGCAGCCGATCCCCTGCAGCTTGTGGCTCTCGTGGGTCTTTTCGATACCTTCGGCCACGGTTTTCAGATCGAAGCGCTTGGCCAGCTCGACGATGGTCTCGCACAAGCCGGCATTGACTTTGTCGAGGTGGCAGTCGGTGACGTAGCTACGATCGATCTTGAGTTCGCTGAACGGCAACTGGCGCAACCGCGCCAGGGAGGAATAGCCGGCGCCGAAATCATCGAGCGCTAGCGAGCAGTGCAGCGCACGCAGCTCGTCGGCGACTTCCTGCGCGATCTTCAGGTCGCGCATCACCTCGTTCTCGGTGACTTCAAATATGAGGCCTGGCCAATTGGCTGCGGCCGGACGTTCCTCACGCAGCATGCGCGCGATCGGCAGTTTGACAAACGCCGACGCCGGCACATTGACCGAAAGCTTCAACGTGGCGCCGTGCTCCGCGCACTCCTCAAAGTCGCGCATCGCAGTGAGGATCACGCGCTCGGTGAGCGCGAGCATGTCGTTCTCGCTGGCCCCCGGCAGGAAAGCCGCCGGAGCGAGCAGGCTGCCGTCCGGGCAGCGGGCGCGCGCGAGTGCTTCCGCGCCGACCAGGCGCTTTTGGCGCAAATCAATCTTGGGCTGGTACCACTGCTCGAACCAGTTCTGCCGCAGTATGTACCCGAGTGTTACCTTGCCACCGATCGGCTCCGGCTCGACTGCTTTCGAACCGAATAGGTTTTGCAGAGATTGCAGCATGGTTATCCGTCGGCAACGCCGCCGTCGCGCGGCGTTTCACCTATTATGGGCAATTATGGCCGAGCAAACAGGATAGCGCCGTTAATATGCGGCCGCCAGTACGCAATGTCGTTTGCAAATCGTAACAGCATTCTGGAGAAGTCGAGACATTCCGGCTCAATTGCCCGTTGTTCCCGCTTCCCTAGGCGCGGGAGCTACGACTCAAATTATTCCGCCGCGCGGCGCGCCGCCACGATCTGGTCGGCGGTGCGGCCGGTGAGCTCGGCCATGTGATCGAACTTGAAGGAAAAGGTCCCGGCGCCCGCAGTTGCCGATCGGATTTCGACGATGAGATCGCCGACTTCAGCCTCCGGCATTTTGGCGCGCACCACGTCCCAGCCTTCCCAGCCTTCGCGCGTATCGAAGCCGAGAATCTGGCCGCGCCGGCCGGACATCAGCGCGTTGATCTTCGCCGTGGCTTCATTGGGACAGACGATCTCAACCAGATGGATCGGCTCGAGCAGCACCGGCTGACATTGCGGCAGGCCTTCGACAATGCCGATGCGGCCGGCGGTCCGAAATGCCATGTCGGAGGAGTCCACCGTGTGGTAGGAGCCGTCGACCAGCGCAACATGGAGATCGACCACCGGAAAGCCGAGCGGGCCGTGCTTGAGCGCGTCGATGACTCCTTCCTCGACCGAGGGGATGTAGTTGCGTGGCACCACGCCGCCGGTGATTTTTTCCTCGAAGGTGAAGCCGGCTCCGCGCGGCATCGGCTTGATGTCGAGCACCACGTCGCCGTACTGGCCGTGCCCACCTGACTGCTTCTTGTGCCGGCCGCGCTGGACGATGCCTCTACGGATGGTCTCGCGATAGCCGACGCTCGGCTGACGCCGATCGATGGCCACACCGTACCGGTCGCTCAGCCGCTCAGTGGCGACACGCAAATGCATCTCGCCCTGACCCCACAGCACAACCTCGTGCGTTTCTGGATTATGCACGATGATGATCGAGGGGTCCTCCTCGGCGAGCTTGGTCAGCGCCTGACCGAGCTTCACGTCGTCCTTGCGCTCCTTGGCCGAAATGGCGATGGCCAGCACGGGCGGATATGGCGCCACTTTGGCGATCGGCGGATGCGGCTGCTTGCCGGCGGTCAACGTGTCACCGGTCTTGGCTTTGTCGAGTTTGGCGAATGCCACGGTCTCGCCGACCATTGCGGGGCCGCGCTTCTCAGTTGTCTGGCCGATAAGCTTGAAGACTCCGGCGACGCGGCCTACCTCGTCATCGCCCGACAGCAAGGTCGTGCCGTCCCCGATCTGACCGGCGAGCACCCGCGCCACCGACATTTTCCCGCCGTGAGCGGTGTTCAGCGTTTTGAGCACATAGGCAACCGCTTCGCTGCCGCCCTTCACGCCGAGGCGTTTGGCGGTTTCCGCGATGCCCGGCGACTCGTGGCGAAGCGCCTTCAGCAGCCGCAAAACGCCGTTGGCGCGGGCCGCGGTCCCCATCAGCACCGGACACACCAGCCCCTCGCGCAGTTCGCGCGTGAGATCGTCAAAGACCTTGTCGCGCGGCGGCTGGATATCTTCGAGCAGTTGTTCCATCAGCTCGTCGTCGTGGTCGGCGAGCGTCTCCAGCATGGAAAATCGCGCGGTCTTCTCGCGATCGGCCAATTCGCCTTCCAGCGGCACGACATGGGATGGAGCATGTTCCTTGTAGACAAACGCGCGTTCGAGCGCGAGATCGACAAAGCCGCTGATCAGATCGCCGGAGAAGGTGGGTATCTGGCGTAGGATGAGCTTGGTGCGCGACGCCGGCTGCAACAGCTTGAGCACGTCGTGGACGCCGGCATCGCCCTTGTCGATCTTGTTGAGGAACAGGACGCGGGGGATTTTCTGATCCTCCAGCTCGCGCAGGATGAGCTGAAGCTGCGGGACTTTCTTTTCGTCCATTTCGCAGACGACGATCGCAGCATCGACTGCCGGCAGCACGGCACGCATGTCGTGGACGAATTCCACCGATCCCGGGCAATCGAGAAACGTGTACGAGTCACCCATGAAGTTGGTGGTGGCGGCCGTGAGCTCCACGCTCATGCGGTGATGACGCGCCTCTTTGCTGGCGTCACCCACCGTGTTGCCGGCCTCAATGGTGCCCTGCCGGGCAATGACGCCGGTGCGGCCGAGGATGGCCTCGAGAAGCGTGGTCTTGCCGCTTTGGAACGGACCTACTATCGCGACGCAGCGGGGGCCTGTCGCACGCCCACCATTGTTTCCATCTGCCGCCATGACCACCTCCCGCTCTTGACCCGTCGTTTTACGCGCGGGCCGCACGGGTCCATGGTTTCAGGGGCCAGCCGGTTAGGTCAAGAGGCGCGACATCGCGCCCCGCCGCGTCTCAGCGCGGCGGCCCCGGCGGCCCTGGCAGGACCGGCGGCTCCGCCAGGCGCAGCCTCAGCTCACCCACGCCGGCCGCAATATTGAATCCGGTCTGCCCCTGGACCGACACCGGCTGCAGCGCCACCGAGCGGCGCGATCCGCCAACAAGAACGTTGGCGCCGAGACCGACCGCGACGCTTGCCTCCGCGGTCGCCCCGACGTAGCGGCCGGAAAGCATACCCGCATAGCGGTTCGTCGTGGCAAACACCGACCAAATGATTCTGCCGCCCGTGGTGACGCCGATATCAAGGCCTATTCTCGTCATCCGCCCCTCATAGGCTTCGTCCGGCGCGAAATCGGAGCTGAAGATACAGCTCACGTTGCGTTGTGAACCGACAACCAGGCCAATGCTGGAGGAAAGAGAGCACCTGAGAGTGCCGACCTCCAGGCGGGGCGCCTGCGCCTCGGCAGGTGATGCCACCAACGCAATGATTGCCGCGGCAGCCGTACAGGCTGCCGCAATGGCAGTGCGAAGCATGTGTGTTCTCCCTCGACTGGCCCGGCCCGTCCGATGGGGCCCTGGATGATTGTAGGCGAGAAGGGCGCCGCCGTCGCCTGTCCTTTTAGCAGCTTCGGGCGGCGCCTTTGGGGCTGAGGATAAGCTGCGGCGGCCGACGCAACCGATCACGCCTTGCGGAGCGCGCGCCAGACCTTGTCGGCGCTGATCGGAAGATCGGTGACCCGCGCCCCGGTGGCGTCGGCGATGGCGTTGGCGACGGCGGCCGGTATTGTCAGGTTGCCCGCTTCGCCAATGCCTTTGGAGCCATACGGCCCCGGCCCCTGGCCGTGCTCAAGAACCATCGCGTCGAAGTTTGCCGGAACATCGGCGATGCGCGGCACGCGATAATGCAGCGGATCGGCATTGAGCGCCGCATCGCCCGCATAAACGAGCTGTTCGAACATCGCCTGGCCGAGGCCTTGCACCGCGGCGCCCTCGGCCTGGCTCTGGCAGCGTTGCGGATTGATTGCCTTGCCGGCATCGATGGCCGTCACCAAGCGCAGCACGCGATATGCCCCCGTTTCAGCATCGACTTCCACCTCGGCCGCCGTCCACGATGGCACCCAGAACAGCGCCCCGCCGCCGGTCTGCTTGGAGCTCTCGCCACGGAATTCGGTGCCGACGGCCAATTGGCTGTCAGCCAGCAGCGCCGCGAGCGGATAACGAGTATCGCGGTACGGCACGATGAAATTTTCGAAATCGAGCTCCGCCGGCAAACAACCGAGCTTGCCTGCGGCGAACGCCAGCACCGCAGCGCGCGCCTTTTGCGCCGCTTCCGCAACGGCGAGACCGGAGACCGCGAGGCCACAACTCGCGTGCGTTCCGGAATCGAACGGCGTCGTATCGGTATCGATATCGCCGACTGTTACGCAGGCGAGATCGACGCGCAGCGCCTCGGCGACAATCTGGGTGATCACGGTGCGGGTGCTCTGGCCGATCTCACTCACCGCAGCCGCGGCAATGACGGAGCCCGAGCCAACGATGCGGACGCTCGCGTCCGAGCGATGGGAAGCCCCCGCGCTCTTGATGGCGACAGCGAGACCGATGCCGCGGCCGGGCTGCCGCGGCTTTGCGTAGCCGATACGATCGGCGACAGCACGCAGGCCGATGTGCAGATCGCTGTCCAGCGGCGTTTCGCCGGGCACGTTCGACGAGCCGAACGGAACAAGGTTGCGCAGCCGCACCGCACATGGATCGTGTCCGAGCCGGCGCGCAATCATGTCAATCTGGGATTCGGACGACCAAGCCACATGTCCCGCGCCAAAGCCGCGGAACGAACCGGCGGGTATCGTCGTGGTGCGCACGACCATCACGGTCGCCTTCACCGCACGCCACACATAAGGTCCGGCAAAGCGGCTGCCAATTCGCATGGCCACCGATGGCGAGGCATCCGCATAGGCGCCGCCATCGAGCAGCACGATAGCTTCGCGGGCGATGGTTTCGCCGGCGGCGCTCACACCGCTACGCAGCCGGATTTCGGCAGCATGCTCGCACACGGTCGCCATGCTTTCGGCCATGGTCAGCGCGAGCCGGACCGGCCGGCCCGTCTTGCGGGCCAGCAACACGGCGATCGGCTCGATCTTGCAGTAGCTCTTGGCCCCGAACCCACCGCCGATCAGTCCACCGTGAAAACGCACGCGCGATAGCGGCAGGCCGAAGATGCGCGCGATGTCCTCGCGCAGCAGAAACGGATCCTGATTGTTCGACCACACCTCGATGGCATTGGCGTTGGCGCGCGCCAGACTGACATGAGGCTCAAGCCCGAAATGACTCAAGCGGCTGAAGCTAAAGCGATCCTCGAACACATGCGCGCATTGCCCAAGCAGACCCTCCGCGTCTCCTGTCGCGTAATGGTATTCGAACAAAATGTTGGGATCGGGCTCCTGTACGTAGCGGCTGTTTGGCGGCGCCGCCGTGAGCGTCGAAGCATGGGTGCGATCGAACAGTGCCGGCGCGCCTTCGGCCAACGACTGTTCGATTGTCGTCAAAGGCGGCAGTTCCTCATAGTCGATCTTGATGCGCTCGAGCGCCCGGTAGGCCTGAGCTTCGTCGAGGGCCGCAACCGCCGCAACGGGCTCGCCCGCAAACCGCACCTTGTCGATGGCAAGGACCGGCTGGTCGAGAATGAATGCGCCGTAAAAGGGATCGAGACCGGCGAGATCGGCGCCGGTTGCCACCGCAACGACGCCGTCGACGGCCACGGCCGGCGCGGCATCGATCGCGCGGATGCGGGCGTGTGCACAGGGACTGCGCAGGATCTTGGCGTGCAGCATGCCATCGAGCGCAAGGTCGCTCGCATAGACCGCGGCGCCCGTGAGCTTGTCGCGGCTGTCGACGCCCGGAATGCTGCTGCCGACGTGAAGCAGTTCGTTGGCGCGCGCCGTCATCGCGGATCGCTCGCGCCGGCCGCAGCGAACGCACGGCGAAACACCTGGTATCCGGAGCAGCGGCAGATATTGGCGTTCAGCCAGCGCTCGACCAGGGCCGCATCCGGCTGCGGCTCTCGATCAAGCAGCGCCTTGCCCAACATCACCATGCCGGGCGTACAAAAGCCGCACTGTGGAACGCCGCTTTCATGAAAGGCGCGTTGCACGCGATCAAGCAAGCCGTCAGCCGCGACTCCCTCAACGGTGACGGTCGAGCGGCCATCAACGGCGAACGCGAACGTGAGACAACTCGTCGTCGGCAGGCCATCGACCAAGACGGTGCACGCTCCGCAAACGCCCTGATCGCACGCGGCCTTGGTGCCGCGCAAATCCAGGCGTTCGCGCAGCAGATCGACCAGCAACATGTTGGCGGGCACGTCGAGGGCGTGGCCTCGGCCGTTGACCGTCAAGCTGATCGTGACCGTGTCGCTCATGCGGGCGCGTGCGCCATGCGCGTGATCGCGCGCCGCAACATGACTTGCGCCGCGTGGCGGCAGTAGTCGCGACCAAGGCCGATCAGACCGTCGAGCGGCGGCAAAAGCTCGACCCAACCTTCGGCGATGGCAGCCGAAGCAGCCGCGATCTCGTTGCGCGACAGCGGCCGTACCAGCGGCAGCGATGCCCAGACGCGGCCGCAGCCGGTGAGCGCCGCAAAGCCGGAAACGACCATCCCTTCGCGCCAATCGAGCGCGGCGACGAGACCGAGCTGTGGCCGCAAGCTGCGATCCCAGGTCACGGTTTTGCCTCGCAACGGAATGGCGATGACCGCGAGCAGACGAGTTGCGGCACTGGCCCCCATATCGCAAACGCGCGCAGGCACGCTTTGTCGCGTGACGTTCTCACAGTCGACAAAGCGGAGCTCCGCATCCAGCGCCGCAAGCAACGGCAGCATTTCGTAGCCCGCCTCGGCCGCCATGACATTGCCGCCGATGGTGCCCTGCACACGCACCCGCACATTGCCGAGGCCGGCAACGAAGTCCGGTACGGCAGGCAGCGCTGTCCTTAAAAGTCCATCGTGTTCGATCTGCCAGTGCGTCGTCGCGGCTCCAATTTCGACTGTATCGCCAGCTTGGCGCACGCCCTTGATCTCATCGAGAGCGCCGAGGTCGATCACGGCTGGCATGACAAGCCCGGCCTTCATGCGGCTGACGAGATCGATGCCGCCGGCGTGCAGCAGCGCATCCGGCCATTGCCTCTTCAGTTCGCACAGCGCCTCGACCGTTGACGGCCGCAGCAGGCGAAACGGTGCAATGCGCTTTCGCGACGCGGCTATTGCGGCGACGGTTGCCATGAGTGGCTCTGCGAAACCGGGCTGAGCCGGGCGGCGGTCAGAACTTCATCATCCGTTCCGACTGCGGCGGAACGAACTTGTCGGTGTATATTTCGTCGGGACTGGGTTTCACGGGAATCTTGAATGCCGTGGTGACCGTGTCGATGCTGCGTTGCAGCCGCGCCGGATCCACGTAACCGACCCCGTATTTCTCCACGTCCGGACGCTTGAGCGTCATGTCGATCATCAGATTGAGCCGGTCAACCTCGATGGGAATGTCGAGCAGCGGATCGCGCTTCTTCAGCGATTCGATCGCCTCCACCTTGTTGGCCAGCATGGCCTTCATCCCGCGCAAAGTCGCCCGAACGAATTTCCGGATAACCTCGGGCTTGTTCTGCGCGAAATCGGCGCGGACGATGAGCGCGCTGCCGAACAGGTCGACGCCATAGTCGACGAAATTAAAGATCGTCAGCTTGTCTTGATTGACGCCGAGTTGCTTAAGGTTGAGCAGCGATGTCGTGACGTAGCCCGCGATGGCATCGAACTGCCCCTGAGCGAACTGCTGATCCTGCAATTGAATCCCGATTGTGTCCCAGTGCACTTTGCTCTCATCGATGCCATTGGCCGCGGCGAACGCCGGAAACATCGTTCGTCCGCCGGTGGTCAGCGGCGCCCCGATGGTCTTTCCCTCCAGATCCTTGGGCGTCACGATACCGTTGCCCTTCCGCGTGATCACCGTGCCGGGATACGAATCGTAGATCAAAAAGACGGTGAGCAGCTTGTTCTCCGGGTTCTTGGCGTTCCACAGGATCACGCTGTTCATGTCGCTGAACATGATGTCGTAATTGCCGCTCGCCAGCGCCGCAGCGTTTTCCATGCCGCCGTAGCCGCGGTCGATGGTTACATCGAGGCCTTCGTCGCGGAAATAGCCGCGTTCGGCGGCCAGCGTCCAAATGGACTGCGGCGCTTGCCACACCCAATCGAGCCGCATTCGCACCGGAATGAGAGCTTCCGACCGCGCCGAATCGCTCGCGCTCGATGCAATGGCGACGACCGCAAGCATCATGGCAAGCGCAACGGCTTTGCGGATGCTCTCCAATACGCCGCGTGGACGATGCAGTTTCATATCGCTTCTCCTTTTATTAGGCCTGCCCATCACCGCCCGGTGCGTTACGTCAGATGGGCAAACCGGTTGATCGTTGTGTCCTTTTGCAGAATCTCAAGAATCAGTGGCTGGAAGACGGGGCGTTCGCCACGGGTTTCCGCCAGATATGGCGCGTTCTCGACCTGGTCGCGCGCGGCAAACTCGGCCGCTTCCGAATAAATCTCGTCCTCGTCGATCAACGTGCAGCGCCCGTGGCGAAGCACGATCTCGCCGCCGACCAGAACCGTATCGACGGCGTGACCCGTCTCGTACATGACGAGATGGTTCCAGATATCGCCGAGGGGACGGTGGGCGGGGTCCGACAGATTGATGACCGCGAGATCAGCGTGATTGCCGACGCGGATTGCCCCCAGCGCTTCCGGCTCGCCGAGCACAGCTGCGCCGCCTGCGGTCGCCATGCGCAAGGCCTGCGGCGCGGTAATCCAGCGGTCGCAGTCGGGTTGACTGATCCGGCTCAGCAGCATCGAGAACTTTGCCTGTTCGAGCAGACTGATGGCGTTGCCGCTGCAGCCGTCGGAGCCGAGGCCGACGCTGACGCCGGCTTCGAGCATGCGCCATGTCGGTTGCAATCCGCTGCCGAGCATCAGATTGCTGACCGGGTTGTTGACCACGTTCACACCGCGCTCGGCCGCAAGCTCGATATCCCGATCGGTGCACCAAACAAAATGTGCCAGCGAACTTTTCGGCCCGATGAGTCCGAAATGATCGAGATAGGCGACGAAGCTGCCGTCGAATTCGGGCGGCGCCATCAGCGCCTGGGTCTTTGCCTCCAAGAGATGAGTATGCAATCCGACGCCATGCCGGCTGGCGAAATCGCCGGCTAATTCGAGCAGATGCGGCGTGCAACGCTGCGGCCCGTCGACACCCAGCATCAAGTGCAGCCGCTCGTGGCCGCGCCACGATGCGGCCACCTCCTCCATCATGGCAAAATAATCTTGCGGCGCCGGCGTCTTTTTTGCCCGCCACCGTTCACGGACGGTATCCGGCAGCCGGCTTTCATCAATCGGCAGCGAATCGATGTAGCATTTGTCCTCAAACATCGGCGCCACGACCGCGCGGATGCCAATGTCATCATACGCGGTAAATACGGTGGAGACCGCTTCGACCGACGGCAGCGCGCCACCGCGAAAGTGATCGACCACGCCGGTGATGCCGTGCTTGAGCATTTCGACGGCGTGGACCAACGCGCTGATGCGAATCTGCTGCATGGTGCGGCGCGAACGGCGTGACATTGCCTCCATGACATAGAGATCGAGCGGCGCGCCAGCCGAGGTGCCGCGCTGCAGGGCGGACGCGGAATGCGAATGAGAATTCACGAGTCCCGGCAGCACCAGCGCGTTATCGAAGGCGCAGGTCTGATAATCGCCCGCGAAGGGCGGCGCGGCATCCGCCGGCGTGATCGCCGCGATGTGCCCATCAGCGATCCAGAGGTCGCTGCCCTCCAACACCGCATCGCTGCCGCCGAGCGGCGCGATCCGGGCGCCGCTGATCCGTAGCTTCGGTTTTGGGCGCGGGTCCATGTTTCAGGCCGCCTGGCCGCGGAACGCCCAACCGACGCATCGGCGCTCGATGGCGACGCAGATCAAGAACACCACGATGCTCATCACCGCGATCACGATCACGCCGGAAAAAATCAACGTGACTTGATAGCGCGAGGCGGCTGACAGCATCAGATAGCCGATGCCGTCATTGCCGGCGATGGTCTCGGAAATCACCGAACCGATGAATGCCAGTGTGATCGCGACCTTGAGCGAGGCGAACAGATAAGGCAGCGAACGCGGGATGCCGACTTTGCTGAGCACTTCGAAACGCGTGGCCCCAAGCACGCGCAGAACGTCGTTCAGCTCCGGTTCGACGCTGGCAAGACCGGTCGCGACATTGACCACGATCGGAAAGAACGAGATGAGAAAAGCCGTCAGGATCGCCGGAACGGTGCCTATGCCGCACCAAATTACGATCAGCGGAACGAGCGCGACTTTCGGAATGGAGTTGAAGCCCACCAGGAGCGGGTAGAGCGACTCGTAGACCGCTTTGGACGATCCGACGGCAACGCCGAGCAGAATGCCAACCACGATGGCGATCAGGAAGCCGGCCAGCGTCGTCATCAAGGTTTGCAGGGCGTTAAGCGCCAACAACCCTCTGAACTCGTAGGTCGCCGCGGCGATGCGGGTCGGCCGCGGCAGCACAAATTCCGGCACGTGGAATACGATGCAGGCAAGCTCCCACGCGGCAAGCAGCGCAAAGGCGATTAGCCACGGGCGCCCAAACCTGATCATGTTGTCCGCCATGTTGCTGCGGCCGCTCATTTGGTCCTCACGGCGGCAATCAAAGCCCGCAACTCGTTGACCAGATCGGTGTAGGTGGCGTCGAAGGTGATCTCGGCTGTGCGCGGCCTCGGCAGCGGCACCGGACAGCGCTGGACGATATGTCCCGGCCGGCTGCTCATGACGTAGACGGTGTCGGCGAGGTAGGCCGCTTCGCGCAAATCGTGGGTGACCAGGATCGCGGTGAATTTCTGCCGCAGCCACAAATCCTGGAGCACCTGCCAGAGGTCTTCTTTGGTGAAGGCATCGAGTGCGGCGAACGGCTCGTCGAGCATCAACAGCATGGGGTCATGCACGATCGCCCGGCACAGATTGGCGCGCTGCTGCATGCCGCCGGACAATTGCCACGGCAGCCGATCGGCAAATTCTCCCAAACCCACGACGTCAAGCAAGCGCTGCGCGCGGGCCGCGAGTTCGGAATTCGCTCCGCGCGCCTGCCGCTTGTATGGCTCGACGATCTCGAGCGGCAGCATGACGTTGGCGAGCGTGGTGCGCCACGGCAGCAGCGTGGCGTTTTGAAATGCCATGCCGGCGCCGCGCACCGGGCCTTGTACCAAATGGCCGTTGAAGCGGATTTGGCCGGTAGTGCACGGCAACAGCCCCGTCACGAGCTTCATCAGCGTCGATTTTCCGCAACCGCTCGGTCCGACCACCGCGACGAACTCACCGGCGCCCATCGTCAGTGAGGTTCGATCCAGCGCCAGCAGGTCTTGGTATTTCAGGCTGACATCGCAAAGCTCGACCATCGGCGTCAGCGACGGCGCAACGGGCGCGACGGCTTCCTCACGCGGCAACGTTTGCGTCGGTTGCGGGTTGAGCACTCGCGGATTTCCCCGGAAACGTGGCAGGACACGCCACGACCGGTTCAAGAAGCGTGCCGAGCCGCTCGCCTCCGCACGAAGCCGCACCCCTGCGGGCCGGCAGGGCCCAAAGACGACCGCGGACGCGGTTTTGGGCCACGCATCCTGGCGGTCATCGCGGCCCCCACGCCGCACGTGAACAGATGGTGCGCAAAACGATGAATTGAGCGGCAGGAAACCTGCGCACGAACGGCGCAGGTTCTCAACTTTCGGGACAGGAAGGCGCTAGCTGGCGCCTATTGCAGATTGCCGCAGAAGCGCTGGATGCGTGTGCAGGCTTCCTCAAGCGCGCTGGTCGCCGTCGCATAAGAGATGCGGACCGCCGGCCCGACGCCGAACGGCGTACCCTGGACCACGGCGACGCCTTCAGCCTCGAGAAGCTCCGTGACGAAATCCTCGTCGGTGACAAGTTTCTTGCCGGTCGGCGCCGTCTTGCCCATGGTGCCCGCGCAGGACGGATAGACGTAGAACGCCCCTTCCGGCTTCGGGCACTGGAGGCCCCTGGCCTGATTGAGCATGGAGACGCAGAGGTCGCGGCGCTCCTTGAAGATTTTGTTGTGCTTAGAGATGAAGTCCTGTGGACCGTCGAGCGCTTCGACGGCGGCCCACTGCGCCACCGCGGTCGCGTTCGAAGTGGACTGCGACTGGATCGTCGCCATTGCCTTGATCAACGGCTCCGGGCCGCCCGCATAGCCGATGCGCCAGCCGGTCATGCAGTAAGTCTTCGACACTCCATTCACCGTGAGCGTGCGCTCGTAGAGCCGCGGCTCGAGTTGCGCCGGCGTAAAAAATTCGAAGTCGTCGTAGACCAGATGCTCGTACATGTCGTCGCTCATCACCCAAACGTGCGGGTGACGCACCAGCACGTCGGTGATCGCTTTCAGCTCGGCGCGCGTATAGGCCGCACCGGTCGGATTGGACGGCGAGTTGAACAGCAGCCACTTTGTCCTCGGCGTGATCGCACGCTCGAGCGCCTCGGGCTTCATCTTGAAGCCGTCCGCCATGCGGGTCTCGACCGCCACGGGCTCGCCACCCGCGATCAGCACCATGTCAGGGTAACTGACCCAATAGGGCGCCGGGATGATCACCTCGTCACCGGCATTGAGTGTGGCCAAAAGCGCGTTGAACAGCACCTGCTTGCCGCCGGTACCGACGATGATTTGCGACGGCTTGTAGTCGAGCTCGTTTTCGCGCTTGAACTTGCGTGCAATGGCGGCGCGAAGCTCCGGAATCCCTTCCACGGCCGTGTACTTCGACGCCTTGCCGTCGCGGATCGCCTTGATGGCCGCTTCCTTAATGTTCTCGGGCGTGTCGAAGTCGGGCTCGCCGACGCCGAGACCAATGACGTCGCGGCCGGCGGCCTTCAGGGCGCGCGCCTTGTCCGTGACGGCCATGGTGGCCGACGGTTTGACGCGCGAAATCCGGTCCGCAAGAAAGGCCATTGCAAATCTCCACTCCCCCGCATGGGCTTGGGTCGCGAGCTTCCTAAAGCCCCGGTCGCCCACGCGCAAGAGCTAAGCGCGGCCGGCTCAATCGCAATCCCGCGATCAACCAAACCGTCCGGTTAGGCCCAGCGGTTCAACGCTCCGTTAAGCCCGGGCTGGCCTAATGCCCTCCTGTGCCAGCCGAGACAGGAACCGCAATGGACCGGGCGCTAACCATGTTGTTGCGGAGCGGTGACTGGCTCACCCGCGAGCGCATCCGGCTGGTCGCCGGCATGCTCCTCATCGCCTCCACGGTCGGCTTTCTGTTTTTGGTCGTCACCGCCCATGACGGAATCGACCGCCTGGGCCGGCCGCTCGGAACCGACTTCTCCAACGTCTACGCGGCCGGCACTTATGTGCTCGATGGCAATCCCGACGCGCCGTTCGATCCACCGCAGCAATACGCCCGCGAGCAGACACTGTTCGGCGCCGCAACACCATTCTACGGCTGGCACTATCCGCCGTACTTTCTTTTCATCGCCGGCGCCTTGGCGAAAATGTCCTACGGCACAGCACTCATGGTGTGGCAAGCGAGCACGCTCGCACTTTATTTGTTTGCGATCTGGGCGATCATCAAAAGCTCCTTCCTTGAAAGCGCGCAGCCGCGCAACGCTCGTCACCAAGGAGTAACGGCAGACTGGCTACTCCTCGCAGTGGCGTTTCCGGCGGTGCTGATAAATGTCGGCCACGGACAAAACGGATTTCTCACCGCAGCTTTGTTAGGCGGCGCGCTTGTCCTGCTTGATCGCCAGCCCCTAATTGCCGGCATCCTCTTCGGTCTCCTGGCCTACAAGCCGCAATTCGGGCTGATGATCCCAATCGCGTTGCTCGCCGGTGCACATTGGCGAAGCTTTGCGGCTGCGGCGGCGACGGTTGTGGTGCTGACGCTCGTCACCACCGTCGCGTTCGGCCCGCAGGTTTGGCACGCCTTTCTTATCTCAACGCAGTTCTCGCGCACCGTCGTGCTTGAGCAGGGCAATACCGGCTGGCAGAAAATCCAGAGTCTGTTCTCATGGGCGCGCATGTGGGGCGCGCCGATTCCGCTCGCCTACGCGTTCCAGGGCGTACTGACTGTCGCGCTCGGCATCGCGACCGTCCGGCTGTGGCGGAGCGCCGCAGCGCCTGCGCTCAAAGCCGCCGCGCTCTGCCTGGCCGCCATCCTCGCCACGCCCTACACGCTTGACTACGACATGATGGTGTTGGGGCCCGCGATCGCTTCCTTCGCGGTCGACGGCCTCGCGCACGGCTTTCGTCCATGGGAGAAAACAGCGCTTGCGGCGCTGTGGTTGGTTCCCCTTGCGGCCCGCAGCGTGGCGCAGGTGACCCTGATCCCGCTCGGCGTTATCGCCATGCTGTCGATGTTCTTTGTTATAATGAGGCGAGCGGAACTCGATCGTGCTCTGCCGGTGGCTTTGGCCGGCGCCGCACCTAGATTAACGGACAGCGGCCCAGCGCCCAGTCACGACATCGCCGCGTTCGAATAGTAGGCTGGCGGCGCCATTCATTGGGCCGCACGGGAGTATTGGAGCGGCGATGTTCACGCTCTACTCAATGCAGCGTTCGGGGAACAGCTACAAGGCGCGGCTCGCCTTGGCGCAGCTCGGCATTCCTTATCGGCTGGTAGAAATCGACATCCTCAAGGGCGAAAGCCACACGCCCGAATTTCTGCTGAAAAATCCCAATGGCCAGGTGCCGCTTCTGGAAGTGGCGCCGGGCCGCTATCTGGCCGAGTCGAACGCGATCCTCTGGTACATCGCCGGCGGCACGCCGCTCGCGCCCGAGGACCGCATCGACAGGGCGGACGCTCTGCAGTGGATGTTCTTCGAGCAGCACAGCCTGGAGCCGAACCTGGGCGCGGCGTATTTCTGGCTGACCCTCATCAAGGGCGGCCGCGAGCTGCAAAGCCATGCCATCGAGGACTGGATGGAAGAGGGCCATCGCGCGCTTGGCGTGATGGACAACCATCTCGCCTTGCACGACTACTTCGCGGCCGACCGCTACACCATCGCCGACATAGCGTTGTACGCCTACACCCACGTGGCGCACTTATGCGGTTATGACCTTTCGGGATTTCCAGCGGTCCAAGCTTGGCTCGCGCGTGTGGCCGCCGAGCCACACTACGTGACCATGGATTTCAACCCGATGGCGACCATGCCGGCCCTTTGAGGTCGGGCCGCTGAGGCCGGCGCCAGCCACCAACCCGGGGCGGTCGGTCGGGTTCTGGTCCCGCAGCGCGCGAAACCGGCTATAAACGACTTAAAACGACTTAGACCCTGGCACCAATGCCGATAATGTGCTCCGGTTCCGCCGGGGGAGCGTGCCTTTCCATGAAACTCATTACCGCCATCATCAAGCCATTCAAGCTCGAGGAGGTCCGCGCCGCTCTGTCGGCCGTCGGGGTCCACGGGATGACTATCACCGAGGTAAAGGGTTACGGCCGGCAAAAGGGCCACACCGAGCTTTATCGCGGAGCCGAATACGCGGTGGCGTTCTTGCCAAAAATCCGGATCGAGGTCGTAGTCCCCGCAGAGGACGCCGAAAAGATCGTGGAAGCCATCGGTTCGGCGGCGAAAACCGGACAGATCGGCGATGGCAAGGTCTTCGTCACCCCCATCGAGCAAGCGCTCCGCATCCGCACGGGCGAAACTGGTACCGACGCCCTGTAGCGGCGCTAGGGGCTAGCCCCGAAGGGCGCCTAATCTTTGTGCATGCTGTCTGAACTTTGGGTGGGGGCCGCGTTGGCGGCGCTGGCCGCAGGTCCGCATGCCGGATTGGTACTCTAATTCCCTTGGTTGCCGAGGATTTAAGCCCAACGTGCGGACTTGGCACGGCGCTTGATTCTAAGGGTTGGCTGCAGCCGCTCCAGGTTCATGCTCGTGCGCAGTCGCTGTTCGGCGGTCCTGTGCGATCGAGGTACGCACAGGGCGCGAGGGGGAGAACAAGTCGATGAAAATCGTCATGGCCATCATCAAGCCATTCAAGCTCGACGAGGTCCGCGATGCGCTCACCAGAATTGGCGTTCAGGGACTGACCGTCACCGAAGTGAAGGGCTATGGGCGCCAAAAGGGCCACACCGAAATCTACCGCGGGGCCGAATACGCCGTCAGTTTTCTACCCAAGATCAAGCTGGAGATCGCCTGCGCGTCCGACCAGGTGGACAAGGTGATCGACACGATCACCGCCGCGGCAAAAACCGGACAGATCGGCGACGGCAAGATCTTCGTTGTCGGTCTCGACCACGCAATCCGCATCCGCACCGGCGAATCCGACGCCGCAGCCCTCTAGACACCCGCCCTCACCTCAGCGGACAGGAGCAAATTGATGAAGTCGAAGACACTTTCCGGGCTCATTGCGCTCGCGAGCGCGATCCTTTTGGCCATCGCGCTGAGCCTCCCGACGTTCCACTCCTCCTACGCGCAAGGCCAGCCGGCGGCACCAGCCGCGGCGCCCGCTGCTGCTCCGCCAGCGTGCGACGGTACAGCCAAGCCACCCATACTGGAAAACTGCTCGCCGAACTCCGGCGACACCGCCTGGATGCTCACCTCCATGGCCATCGTGCTGATGATGACCATTCCGGGCCTCGCCCTGTTCTATGGCGGCATGGTGCGTAAGAAGAACGTCGGCGATACGGTGATCACGAGTTTTGCCGTCACCTGCCTGATCAGCATTCTGTGGCTGTTGTTCACTTACAGCCTGGCGTTCCGATCCGGCACGCCCTTCATCGGCGGACTCGATCGCGCCTTCCTGCAAGGCATCGTCAGCGACATCACCAAGAACGTCGGCAATCCCAATCCGCTGGCGCCGACCATCCCCGAGACCGTCTACTCGATGTTCCAGTTGACCTTCGCGATTATCACCGCGGCTTTGATCGCGGGCTCGTTCGCGGAGCGCATGAAATTCTCGGCCATGCTGTGGTTCATCGGCCTGTGGGCGATCTTCGTCTATTCGCCGGTCGCCCATTGGGTCTGGGGACCGGACGGCTTCTTCAACAGCGCCAATCCCGACGCCAAATTCCACGTCCTCGATTTCGCCGGCGGCACCGTGGTGCACGTGAACTCAGGGACCGCCGGCCTCATGGCTGCACTGATGCTGGGCAAGCGCAAGGACACCGGTCCCCCCCACAACATGGTGCTGACCATGATCGGCGCCTCTCTACTCTGGGTCGGCTGGTTCGGCTTCAACGCCGGATCGGCCGTAAGCGCCGGCATGCAGGCCGGCATGGCAATGGCCGTGACTCACATCGCCACCGCCGCCGCCGGGTTCACCTGGATGGTGGTCGAGTGGATGATGCGCGGCAAACCCACCGTCATCGGCATCTGCTCGGGCGCGGTGGCTGGACTCGTCGTCATCACGCCGGCATCCGGTTTCGTCGGTCCCGTGGGAGCGCTCTGCATGGGTATTGCCGCCGGAATCATTTGCTACTGGGGCTGCACTGGCCTCAAGCATTTCTTCGGCTATGACGATGCGCTCGATGCGTTCGGCGTACATGGCATCGGCGGAGCCGCCGGCGCGTTGCTCACCGGCGTGTTCGCCGTCGAGGCATACGGCGGCACCGGCGGCCTGCTTGAGGGCCACCCCGAGCAACTGCTCTACCAGGCCATCGGCGTCGGCACGGTGTTTATCTACGACGTGATCGTGACGCTGATCATTTTGAAGGTCATCGACCTGACCATCGGGTTGCGCGTCAGCGAAGAAGTCGAGCGCGACGGTCTCGATCTCGCGCTGCACGGCGAGATCGTGCAGTAAGGCCGGGAAGAGCCAATTCTCACCCGTGCGGCGAGAGGCCCGGTCTGAAACCGGGCCTCTCGTCTTTTTATCAACAGTGGGTCTTGGCCGGCCGGCCGGGTTGGCGCCGCCAAATCGTCTTTCTGTGAAAGCCACGTTGCGGTCACAACGGACTGATCCGATGTTGATCTTGTGGACCGGCAGGTTACATCCCAGCGGAGATTTGCTAGCGTGGGGACCTGGAGGCCACCGACAAGAAACCAGAGAGGAGTGTCTATGTTACGCCCACTTATTATCGCGATGTTCGTGCTCGCGATGCCGACCTTCGCGATGGCCCAAGAGCATCGCGACGAGCATCATCCGCCGCCCGGAAGACCCGCCCCGCGGCCGGCCATTGTGCCGCATGGACCGGTGGTAGCACCGCGTGTCGTCGTCCCTGGTCCGCGCGTTCTACCTCCCGGACCTGGCGGGCATCCGGCACTCGTTTTCCGGGGCCGTCCGTACCATCCGATCCCGTTTGCGCGGCCGTTCGTTTATCCGGCCGGCTGGGCCTATCGGCGATGGGTCGTTGGCGCGATTTTGCCGCCATTGTTCCTGACGCCAGACTACTACTACACCGACTATTCGGCGCTCGGATTCCCACCGCCCGACCCAGGCTTCCAGTGGGTCCAATACGGACCTGACTTGCTGCTCGTGAACGTTGCCACCGGCCAAGTCGTGGACGTGGCGTACGGCGTGTTCTACTAGCAGCCGCGATCAGTGTGTGCCTCACTCGCTGACGCGCACAGAACAATCGACTCCCGAAGAGATGCTCTGCCGCGGACCAAAATCCGCGGCGGAGTTGTAATGTCTGCCAAGCAGCGACCGGTTGCGGGAGGAGCAGATGACATCCCTATGTACTGGCGATCGATCAGGGCACGACGTCGAGCCGCGCCATTCTGTTCCGGGCCGACACCTCGATTGCAGCGGTGGCTCAACGGGAGTTCCCGCAGCATTTTCCTGCCGACGGCCAAGTCGAACACGAGCCCGAGGATTTGTGGCTCACGACCGTCGAAACTTGCCGCAGCGCCATGCGCAGTGCCGTCGCCACCGCAAGAGATATTGCGGCCATCGGAATAACAATCAGCGCGAAACCACGTTGCTGTGGGAGCGCGCCAGCGGCCGCGCGGTACATCGGGCGATCGTATGGCAAGACCGGCGACCGGATTACTGCTTGATCCATATTTCTCTGGAACCAAACTCGCGTGGCTGTTGGACCACGCCGCAAACGCGCGCGACGCGGCAGCGCGCGGCGAACTCGCTTTTGGGACGGTCGATACCTATCTCCTGTGGCGTCTCACCGGCGGCAAGGTGCATGCCACAGACGCCACAAACGCGTCGCGCACGCTGTTGTACGACATCCATGCAGGGCGTTGGGACGATGAGCTGTTGGCGCTGCTCGGCGTCCCTAAAAACATTTTGCCGGACGTCCTCGATTCATCCGCCGCCTTTGGGGCCACAGACCCGGAGCTATTCGGTGCCGCAATTCCCATTTGCGGTATCGCCGGCGACCAACAAGCCGCCCTGATCGGACAGGCATGCTTCGCGCCCGGAATGCTCAAATCCACTTATGGCACCGGATGTTTCGCACTGCTCAATACCGGGCGGACACCGGTTGCTTCCAAACACCGTCTGCTCACGACCGTTGCTTACCAATTTGACGGTGTCCCCTCCTATGCGCTCGAGGGTTCCATCTTTGTAGCCGGAGCAGCCGTGCAATGGCTGCGCGATGGTCTGCACGTCGTGCAGAGTGCGGAGGATGCAACATCCCTCGCCGAAACGGCCGACCCGACGCAGGAGGTCATCCTCTTCCCGCGTTCGTCGGTTTGGGCGCTCCGTATTGGCGTCCGGATGCACGCGGCGCCCTGTTCGGACTGACGCGCGGCACTTGAAAGCGTCTGCTTTCAAACCGCGGATCTGCTGCAGGCCATGCGGGCGAATTGGCCGGAGGCGAAGGATTCACTGAAGGTCCTGCGCGTCGACGGCGGCATGGCCAACTCAGACTGGACCATGCAGCGCCTTGCCGACCTCACCGGATGCACCGTCGACCGCCCGCAAATCAGGGAAACAACGGCGCTTGGGGCGGCCTATTTGGCCGGACTGCATGCCGGGTTCTTTCCCGCGCCGGACCGCTTCGCGACCCGATGGCACCTGGACCGCCGCTTCACGCCGCGGATGGACGCCTCGACCCGAGAGCAAAAGCTGGCGGGATGGGCCACAGCCGTCCACCGATTGTTGACCTGAAAGCTTGCCTTCGGCCGCAGAAATCCGCCAGAACAATTGGTTAATCGCGTCTTAACCTCGCCGCTCCTATGTTATCGGGATCGATAATCCGGCGGGCGGCCCCGCTGTCGTGATGTACAGGATGATCCGCGAGTCTGCCCCTCCGCCTGCCCGCGCGACCGGCTCGCGCTCGCCGTTCGTGCGCTTGCGCGAACTGCTCGACGGCATTCCGCCGGGCAAGCCCGCGATCAGCCTGGCGGTCGGTGAGCCGCAGCATCCTATTCCTGCGTTCGTCGGACCGGTGCTCGCGCAATATGTCGCCGAATTCGGCCGCTATCCGATGAACAAGGGCATCGATGAGTTCGCCGCGGCCGTCGGCAAATGGCTGGATCGCCGCTACACGCTCGAGCGTCCGGTCGATCCCGCGACCGAAGTGCTGGTGCTCAACGGCACGCGCGAGGGTTTGTTTCTTGCCGCGCTGGCGGCGAAGAATTGGGTGAAGCCGCGCCCCGGCCGGGCGGCGGTGCTCATCCCCAATCCGTTCTATGCAGCGTACGCCGCAGGGGCCATCGCCGCGGACTGCGAGCCGGTTTATTTGCCGACGACGAGAGAGACCGGCTTCTTGCCCGATCTCGATGCTCTCAGCGACGAACTGCTGGCGCGCACGGTCGCGTTCTATCTCGCTTCGCCGGCCAATCCGCAGGGCGCAGTGGCGGACGAGGCTTATC
>JBAUYV010000065.1:0-2664 GCA_049584975.1 Xanthobacteraceae bacterium
ATCCGCCAGCGTCGTCTTACGCCATCATGCGGAGGGCACGCCCCTACCGCGGAGAGAACAGTGGGCCCGGCAAGGATGATCGTGGAGAGCTTGACACCTAGACCCGGAATTAGAGAACAGAATCTGCCAAAGGGCGACATTGTGTGAGCGATATGCCGCGGCGGGTTTCGAGCGCACAACACGCAGACGGGCTGTGGGACCAAGCCACAAGCAGGATCGGGCGGCCATCTCTAGCGCATTGGCTCTACCCATTGTGCACGTGATGGCCCCGGCTCGAACGGATCACCGAAGTATTGGGTTTCATGGGCCACTTGTCCGCCATGAAATTCCATAATGCTGACCACGTACGACGGCTGGCCATCATATGTAAGCACAAGTTCTGTGATCCAAAGATTATCTATGCCCAAGATGCGCTTAACGTTGAAACGCTTTTTGTTCGGCTGAGCGGCCCGTGAAAACTGGATTTGTCGCCTGCCGCGGATTCGTTCTCCTGACTGAGGATAATCAAGTATTGCATCATCGCAATAAATCTCGTGTTCCGTTTCGAACTCGCTCGCATCGGATGCCGCCCAGTGCCGTTCGAGAGCGGCACGAATATCTAGAGTTGTCATCAAAATCACCCGGATCGCATGTGCGCGGGAACACGCGAAGCCCGGCCACCGTGGCCGGGCTTCGCCCCGAACGTCGTGCCGGTAAATTACCGCAGCAGGGATCAACAGCGTGCATGTCCCGTGCACTGATTATAGCCCAAACTTCCGCCGCCGGTGGCTTCCGGACTGTCCGGGTTTAAGTACGGCACGACGGGTCGGTGATTATAGAGTGCCTGAAGCGCGTGGCGGTGCCGATGATGCGCCTTTGCGTGGGCGAATGCCGGCGACGCGATGCTTGCCAATGCAACTGCGGCGATAAAAGCGAACTTCGACTTGTTGATCATTGTTCTTTCTCTTGGCTGAGTTACTGCGCCCCTGCCCACACGTATCGGATATTATGCGACGCATAAATGAAGCCTCGTTCACGAAAATATCAGTAACTTCAACTTGTTAATTGCGCTTTTATCTCCACGTTTATGGAGCAATGTTGCAACGCCACATGCTGCGCCGGGCGTGCCAGCAATCGTGCCGCGATTGTAGACCCGAGTGCCGATGATCCTGAGAACGGCGTTCCGACCGCCGGTCGCATTACGGCCGCGTAAACCGCGCGCCGAAAAAACGCCAACCAGAGTGCGCAGATAGCGTCGCGCGCCGTTAGGCCGCGGCCATCTCCGCCCGCACTTGCGCGCGCAGAGAGTCGATCAGCGTCAGCCCGCCAGGCGTCTCGACGTGCCAGAAGGTCCAGCCGTTGCAGGCTTCGAGCCCTTGCGCCAGTGCGCCGATGCGGTGGATGGAGCCGACCGCCTCGCCGAGCGCGAGGGCGCCGTCGGCGCGAACCAGCGCACGATGCCGGCGCTTGGCGTCGACGAGTTTGATGCCCGGCGCCACGAGCCCCCGCTCGATCAGTGCCGCGAACGGCACCCGCGGCGCCTCGCGCGCGGTCATGAAGGAAGCGAGCGACGGTTCCGGCAAAGGCTCGATTGCACTGATGCGGTCCTCCGCCGCGGCAGCGTAATCCGCGTCGCGCTCTATGCCGATGAAGCATCGCCGCAGGCGGTGGGCCACCGCGCCCGTGGTTCCGGTGCCGCAGAATGGGTCGAGTATCACGTCGTCGGGCCGCGAGGCAGCCAACAGCACGCGCGCCAGCAAGGCTTCCGGCTTTTGCGTCGGATGGAGCTTCTTGCCGTCGCGGCCCTTGAGTCGTTCGTCGCCGGTGCACAGCGGGATGAACCAGTCGGAGCGCATCTGGATGTCTTCGTTGCCCGCCTTGAGCGCTTCGTAATTGAACGTGTAATCGCGCTTGCCGGCGTCGCGCGCCGCCCAGATCAGCGTCTCGTGCGCGTTGGTGAAGCGGCGGCCGCGGAAATTCGGCATCGGGTTGGATTTGCGCCAGACGATGTCGTTGAGGATCCAGAAGCCCAGGTCCTGAACCAGCGCGCCGACGCGGAAAATGTTGTGGTAGGAGCCGATCACCCACAGCGTGGCGTGCGGCTTCATCACCCGGCGGCAGGCGGTGAGCCAGGCGCGGGTAAAATCGTCATAGGCGGAAAAGCTCGCGAACTTGTCCCAATCGTCGTCAACCGCATCGACGCGCGAATCATCGGGTCGCTTGAGGTCGCCTTGAAGCTGCAGATTGTACGGCGGGTCGGCGAAGACGAGGTCCACGCAAGCCGCCGGCATTTTTGCCATTTCGGCTACACAGTCGCCGATCAGAATGCGCGCTGGTGAGTTGGACTCAAAACTCACGCGGGGCGCCCTTTCGGACGCCCCGCGACGCGACACAACCATGACTCAGACTCTGACTCAGGCGACGCGGTCGGCGACGCGGGACCTACAACCGACGAAGCACACCATGAGCCAGCAAGGTAAAGATCGGGTTACCAGGCGAGACTCCTTGAATGTGGAATTTGCTAGGCAATAAATGCCGTGAAATATTCGGTTAACGCCATTCCTCCCGAGGCGATTGCGCGCTTACAATGCGCGCAAGGGCGTGGGGCCGAGGCAGCAGGCGACAGGAGAATGCAACATGCGCACGGATGATTTCCGGCCCAGCGACAACGTCGAAGACGATCGC
>JBAUYV010000066.1:0-29108 GCA_049584975.1 Xanthobacteraceae bacterium
GGCTTCGTCGCCATGGCGGTTGCGCCCTGTAACAATGACCGTTTCGCCGGAGCGAGGATGAAATCTGTAACGGATAATCGCCTCATCCGACTGATAGTGAGCATTATGAAGCTGCTTCGCCGACACCGGGGGTCGTTATCAGGCGCCGGCAAACTTCATCATCCCTGACAATGGCCAGCAAGCGGCGGTGCAGGATGCCGAGCTGCTCGCGAAGTACCCGCCGGACGACCAGCAGCGGCTCGACCAGCTCGGCAAGATCGGGCTGGTTCTCGACCAACTCCTTGATCCGCGTCTCGAACTTCACGGTTCCCACCATGTCCACCTTGAGCCCGAATTTACGCAAAGTACCGCGCAGATCGTTGTCAACGGCGAATCGCCTTCGACTGCAGCAGCTTGCGATGGGTAAGCAGCATGCGCAGCTTCTGACTGCGTAGCGTCTTCACATGCACCGGACGGTAAAGTCCCACTCGCATCATCTGCGCGATGCCGCGCGCATCGTTGCGGTCCGTCTTGTTGATCTGCGCCTTCAGCACCGTCTGCATGTGCCGCGTTTCAACACAGACCACCGGCAACTCCGCTTCGGCGAGAGCGCTGAATAGCCATTGCGATAGCGGCCCAGCTTCCAACCCAATCCGCTTCAAGTGATACGCGGGGTTCTTCAGCACCGCCAACAACGCCTCGGGTTCGATCGCAACCTTCACCTCCCGAACGATCTTGCCTGTGTCATCCACAATGCAGACGCTGGTCTCCTTGACCGAAACGTCCAATCCCGCAAAATGGTCCATGCTTCGCTTCTCCTTCTGATGCTTGAGGCCGTACACGCGGACCTCGTTGAACCATCAGCCTGAAGCGCAGCACCCAAAAATCTTCAGCTATCCACAAGCTCGCCGGCCGATTACCCCATCTATTCGATCGCTATCGGGTGAACAGCGGAAATGCGCCGACAACAGAAAATCGTTGCGATTGCCCCAAAGCGGCCTATCTGAAGAAGCGCCCCGGCCACTTTGCGGGCGGCCGGGCGCCGTTCGAACACTATGAACCGACTTTAGTCGTGAAATCAGCTGGCTTTCAGCGCCGACACCTGTTCGGTGTCGAAGCGCGCGCGCAATTTGGCGATAGCCGTGGCATCCGGCGGGCGACCGGGCGTCACCAGTTTCACCAGTTCTTCAAAATATTGCTCGTGACCGGGAGGGGAGACGGTCATGATCATCCGCGCTGGCTTTTCGCTGGCATTGGCGATGTTGTGGGGAACACCGGGAGGGATGAACACGTACGTTCCCGGTTTGGCATGAATCAGTTCGTCGCCTACATGCCATTCGCACTCGCCCTCCAGCACATAGAAGGTTTCTTCCTGTACCCGGTGAACGTGCGTGCCGGTGGAAAAACCGGGCGGCAGCGTCCAATCGAACATGGACGTGTGTTTGGTGTCCTGTCCGGTCACAAGGAACACCAGAGGCTTTCCGGCAAACGAGACTTGTTTGCCTTCACCCGGCATGCGGACGACTGCCTTTGCACTCATGATATCCTCCATAGGTTTGCGCTTCATCGACTGAGGCCGTTTAACTATCGGTCCAACGGCGGCTCAGGTCGTGAAATCGCCGCGAAAAAGTTACAAAATGTTTCCGAACGGGGGCGGCATTTCCGTGGCGAAGACACACGAATTCGGTCGATTCCGGCTCGATACGGATGCGGAAATCCTCTTTAGCGGAGCCCGCCCCATCGTGTTGGGCCAGCGCGCCGTTGCTTTGCTCCGGCTGCTCCTGGAGCGGGCGGGAGCGCCTGTCTCCAAAAATGCTCTGTTCGAAGTGGCATGGCCGGGACTGGTCGTCGAGGACAGTAATTTGACCGTGCAGATCGCGGCGCTGCGCCGAGCTTTCGATGAAGCGGGCGGTGACGCGAATTGGATCGAGACCATGCCGCGCCGCGGCTATCGGTATGTCGGCCCGGCGGTCACAACTGGAGGGGCGGCCGTATCGCCGCCGACTTCGCCGCCGGTCTTGCCCAACAAACCGTCCGTCGCGGTGCTTCCGTTCAGCAATCTGAGCGGTGACCCGGAGCAGGAGTATTTTGCCGACGGCATGGTCGAAGACATCATCGCCGGATTGTCCCGCATCAAATGGCTGTTCGTCATCGCGCGCCATTCAAGCTTTGCGTACAAAGGGAATGCCGTCGACGTGAAGCGCGTCGGTCGCGAATTGGGCGTACGCTACCTGCTGGAAGGAAGCATCCGCAAGGACGGCCACCGAATCCGTATCTCCGCCCAGATGATCGAGGCAGAGAATGGAAGCGTTTTATGGACGGAGCGTTTCGAACGGCCGCTCGACGACGTGTTCGCGCTTCAGGACGAGATCGCCCTGAATGTGGTCAGCGCCATCGAGCCCAGCTTGCGGCGCGCCGAGGTCGAGCGCGTGAAGCGTAAGCGTCCCGATAGCCTTGATGCCTATGATCTTGTCCTGCAGGCGCAGTCTGATGTCGACTCCGGTATGCCGGCCCAAGTGACCAAGGCGCTGGTGCTTCTCGAACGGGCGCTCGCGATCGACCCGACTTATGCGCTGGCGGACGCCAATGCGGCCATGTGCCATCATTGTCTCTTTCTGCGCAGCGGACTGCGCGAAGAGGACCGATTGGCGTCGGTCCATCACGCTCAGGCGGCCATCGCGCACGGGCGGGACGATCCGCGTGCTCTAACTCTTGCCGGATTTTCCATCGGAATGGATGGGCACGATCGCGCAGCCGCGTTCATCGCGTTGGAAGCCGCGCTCGCGATCAGTCCATCATCCGCACTGACCTACATTCTTAGCAGCGTTATTCTCGCGTGGGGCGGCGAAGCGGAGCGTGCAATCGAATGGAGCGAACGGGGCATGCGTCTCAGCCCGCTCGATCCTTGGGCCTTCGCGGCGTTTGACGCACAGGCCATGGGCCATTTCCATCTCGGCCACTACGACAGAGCTGCCCATGCCGCCTACAAGTCCGTTCACGCCAACCCTGCCCACAGCATTACCTATGTGCAGTTGGCCGCGGCGCTCGCGAAGCTTGGGCGGCTGGAAGAAGCCAAGGCGGCTGCGGCAAAAGTCCTGGAACTGCACCCCACCTTTCGGTATAGCCGCCAATTCGCCGGCGTCGATTGCGCGCCTGCCCTTGCCGCCTCCATGAGTGAAGCGCTCCGAAGGGTGGGACTGCCAGAATAATTTTGGCAGGCGCAGCCGTTTTAGTCCGCTTGCGGGCCCGTTTCGGCCGCGCCGGCCATCCTCCTTCGCGTCTGCTATCGAAGTTGTTTCTGGCGCGCGGCTTTGTAATCGCCGAGGCAGTTGTTGACCCCAGCGGACAATCCTATGGTGCTCATGCGAGCCATAAAACGGATGATGGGTGATAAGCCATGTTGGAAACTGACAAGGTGTTCGCTGGCTCGATTCCAGAAAACTACGACCGCTATATGGTACCGTTGATTTTCGAGCCATACGCCACGGATATTGCACGACGCGCGGCGTCCTTGTCGCCAAACGCCGTTTTGGAAACCGCCGCGGGGAGCGGGGTTGTCACCCGCGCCTTGGCGCCAAGACTGCCGCGCGGCGCAAGCTATATCGTAACCGACCTGAACCAGCCGATGGTCGACTACGCCGCATCGCGACAACCTCCCGACACTCGCATCAAATGGCGTCAAGCGGATGCTCTGGCGCTGCCGTTTGAAAATGCGGCGTTCGATCTCGTTTGTTGCCAGTTCGGCGCGATGTTCTTTCCCGACCGCACTTCTGGCTACCGCGAAGCAAGGCGAGTTTTGAAGCCCGGAGGACATTTTTTATTCAACGTATGGGATCGCATCGAGGAGAACGTTTTTGCGGATGATGTGACGAATGCTCTCGCAAAGATTTTTCCGAACGATCCGCCGCGCTTTTTGGCGCGCACGCCGCACGGCTATCACGATACGGCCCTGATCCGTAGCGAGCTGGAGGAGGCAGGTTTCTCCCGTGTGATTATCGAGACAAGAGCCGAACAAAGCCGTGCATCCTCACCGCGCCTTCCTGCCGTTGCCTATTGTCAGGGAACTCTTCTTCGCAACGAAATCGAGGCCAGAGACGCGGGAAAACTGGAAGCTGCAACCGACTACGTCGCATCCGCGATTGCGGACAGACATGGCCGCGGCGAGGTTGCTGCCAAAATTCAGGCACACGTAATGGTGGCTGTGGTCTAGATGTTGAAATCGCCTTCTCGCCCACCACGTCACTTTACGAGGTACCGAAATTCGGTTTGGGTGGAAAGCGGAAGTGGCTGGCGGAAGCTCAGACATAGGCGCCTGACCCATATCGGTTCTGGCGTTGTTCAATTTGGTGCGATGCGGTGGGCCCCTTGATTCAGTTAACCGCTGGTCCGTGGCTTGCGATCGGGATGCTCAGTCGCCCCATCCCCAAGAAACGGTTCAAGTGTCCGCCTCAGGTCACCGGTTAGTACATCGTAGGTGACGATGCTCGCCGGATTCTGTCGGAAGTCGCCATAGCACATCCAATTCGGGCGAACGCGAAAGTAAACTAAACCTTTGGCGCGCTGACGTGCATGGAAGAACTTGGGATAACTCTCCGAATAGGCTTTCTTCACTCGGTCAAGCTCGCCATCGCGAGGTTCATCGGCCAGGCCTTCGATTTGAATCGATTGGCTCTCGTCCCACCCGATGGCAATCGCCACCTTGGGATTTTGCCTTAGGTTCTTGGCTTTACGGGTTGTTTCAGTCGTATCGAAGACGATTTCGAACTGCGATGTTGCGACGAAACGAACGATAGCGACCTGCGGGCCCCCTGACGCATTGGCGGTTGCAACGGCGGCGAAGGTATGTCGGCGTATAAACGTGAGAAGATCTTCTTGATTCATTGGACTCCCTGCATTCAGTCCGGAACTCCGAGTCCCCGTAATGCGGCATAGAGGCGCTCACGTTGTTGGACGTAGACTGTGTTCTCTGACGCATCTATTGCGCTGTTTTGCGAGAGCCTGAATCCGGCCATCAACTTGTTGAATGCACCAAGCTCAACCAACGCTTCATCTTGTCTGCTAGTCAGCGCATATGCGCAGGCCAACCAAAGATGCGAGCGTCTGGCCTCAGGATTGGAGTGAATGCTCCGAAGAAACCATTCGATCGCTACTTCGTCGCGGCCAAGCAGCAAATGCGACCAGCCCAACATCGCAAAAATGTTGTTGCGATGTTCGCGCGGATCCAATCGCAGCGCATAGTGCAAGGCGCCTATCGCCGCTTCGGCGTGACCCAAGAGGTATTCGCTGTCGCCTATGGCTACGTACGCCCGCACCTCGTTGGGATTCAGTTCGATCGCTCTGTGGAACGCGACAAGCGAGGCCTCCAGTTTACCTTGAGCCCGAAGTACAAGGCCCCGCGTCAGGTGCGCTAATGCATTCCTCGGATCAAGATCCAGTGCTTGAGCGATTGTACCTTCGGCGACGCAGATGCTTTGCTGTCGGTCTTCGCTTGAATGGTTTAACACCTGCGCAACGTTCATGCGCGCTACGCCAACCATCGCCGCTGTTGAATGTGGATCGAGTTGGAGCGCCTCCTCGAACAACCGAAGCGCCCTCACGATGTTCGAGGGGGTCACTTTACGGTTCCATATCGACCATGCCCGCATGACGAGGTCGGTTGCATCAGGGTTAGCCGCGCGTTCTTGCAGTGCTCGTTGGCTTTCGACCTCGTGCAGAGCGACATCAAGCGAAAGTGCAATTCGGCATACTATATCCTCTTGAACTGCCAGAACGTCTATAACGTCACGATCGTAACGTTCCGCCCATACGTGCGTGCCGGTTAGGGTGTCGATGAGCTGGGCATTGACACGAATGCGATCGGAAGATTTTTGGATGCTTCCTTCGATCAGGTACCTAACACCGAGATCGCGTCCAATCTGTCGCGCGTCCACGACCTTGCCTTTGTAAGTGAACGCCGAGGACCGCGCGATCACAAAGCTGCCGGGGATATGCGATAAGTCGGTCGTGAGACAATCGGTCAACCCATCCGCGAGGTATTCCTGATTCGAGTCATTGCTGAGATTGAGAAATGGGAGTACGGCGATTGAGAGACGCGGCCCGGCCAACGGCTTATCCGGTGCACCCGCCTCGCTTTCCGGACCAGTAACAGGGGTGGCGAACATGTAACCGCGCCGCGGTACGGTCTTGATGATTTGTTGTCGCCTGTCGTCAAGGGCAGCGCGCACTTCTCGCACGCATTGGGTTAGCGAGTCGTCGGTCACGAACACATCTGGCCAGACGGCCTTGAAAATTTCCTCCTTCGAGACCAGGCGATTTGCGTTGCTTACCAGATAATGGAGCACTGCGAAGCTCTTGGGGCGCAGTACAATCTCGCTTTGTCCGCGCAACAGACACCCTCGTGTCATGTCGAGCGCATGTCCCTCAAACCGAAATACCGTGGGCGTAGGCATGCCGTGTTCCGCGGGGACTTGCTGCCAAATTTCAGCGTTCTTAAGCCCGAATTTCATAAGTCTATCATGACGCCGCGACGCTCCGCGATGCATCTTGTCCGCACAGGAAAGTCTTGTTTTCGAGCCAAACCGGGGGCCCATGTCGATCGCGAAATCTCAAGAACATTCGAAGGTTAGCGATAAACGCGAGCCTATGCCGATCGCCATCGTGCCTCGGGCGTCAATTCATGATCCTGCCGTGGATTTTTGCGATGCGACGACGACGCTGCGGAGTCGTACCGGTCGAGATGTCATTCTCTCGCAGGAGCGTCTCGAGTCGATGACGCGCAGCGAAGGCTGGCCGAACAGATGCCTAATCGATTATTTCGACGATCAGGTGAAGGTTCACCCCGGCAAGACGTATGTAATCGCGCATCGTGTCGACACTGGTGTGAGCGAGTCGTTTACGTTTACGCAGTTTGACGCGATTGTGGGCCGGGTTGCCGACGGGCTTGCCCGATGCGGCATCGAGAACGGCGATGTCGTCTCTTACCAGCTACCCAACTGGTGGGAGGTCCTGGCGATCTGTCTGGCGTGCAGCCGAATTGGCGCCGTTACCAATCCTCTAATGCCAATTCTGCGCGAGCGCGAGCTGACGTTCATGCTCAGGCTTGCCGAATCGAAGATATTGATCGTGCCTGAGTCGTTTCGTGGCTTCGACTATCGATCGATGGCGCGCACCGTGCAAAGCGCCGTACCGATGCTGAAGTCCATCGTCGCTGTCGGTGGCGATGGCGCAGAGTCCTTTGAGCAAGTGCTCTTGAGGGACGGCGCGCGCCTTCATGCAGAAAAGCAAAACCCCAACGAGCTTCTGCAGCTCATGTACACCTCCGGCACGACGGGTGAGCCAAAGGGCGTGATGCATTCGAACAATCCGCTTTACGCAAACGTCGTGCCGTTTGCGGAGCGGCTGGAGATCAGAGACAAGGACGTGATCGTCTGCCCAACACCGCTGGCCCATCAGCTTGGCTATTTATACGGCCTGCTGATGCCGGCGATGACTGGCAGCACAGTAGTGCTTCAGGACGTGTGGAATGCGGCTGTTTGTGCGGAGCTCATTGCGGAATGTCGCGGAACCTTCTGCCTTGGGGCCACGCCATACCTCGCCGATCTTGCCGACCTGCCGAACCTTTGGGATTACGATGTTTCTAGTCTGCGCATGTTTGTGAGCGGTGGCGCGCCTATTCCGCCCCCGCTCGTCGTGCGCGCGAAGGAACGGCTGCGGGCGCACATCGTCTCGGCCTGGGGCATGACGGAGGTGTCCGCTGTGACCACGGTGCACCTCGGCGACAAAGAAGAGCTGGTGTCCGGCACCGACGGTGTCGCGCTGCCCCACATGGAGGTGGGCGTCTTTGACGAGCGGGATTGCGAATTGCCGCGAGGGCAGTCAGGGCGGCTGAAGACGCGTGGAGCAAGCGTGTTCCTGGGCTATCTCAAGCGCCCCAATCTCTACAACCACAATGCTGAAGGCTGGTTCGATACTGGCGACTTGGCGCGCATGAATGACGAGGGTTACATCCGGATCACCGGGCGCTCCAAGGACGTGATCATTCGCGGCGGCGAGAATATCCCTGTCGTGGAGATCGAAAACATTCTCTACCGCCATCCGGCTGTCCGGACGGTCGCAATCGTCGGCATGCCGGATCCGCGCCTGGGTGAACGTGCCGTTGCATACATCGTGGTCAAACTCGATGCCACGATCGATCTGTCGCAAGTGGCGGTGTTTCTCGCCGACCATAAGGTCGCGCGATCATACTTCCCCGAACGCATA
The DNA here is from genome assembly GCA_049584975.1 of Xanthobacteraceae bacterium. Classification (GTDB taxonomy): domain Bacteria; phylum Pseudomonadota; class Alphaproteobacteria; order Rhizobiales; family Xanthobacteraceae; genus BOG-931. Next base: position 8,239 of record JBAUYV010000066.1, read on the forward strand.
GAAATCCTGCCGGAAATGCCGATGACACCGTCCGGCAAGATTCAGAAGTTCGTGCTTCGCGAATGGGCGATGAAACTCGCGCATACGGCAGCGCCCGCTGGACCGGCGGAATCGGCGGTGACATTGGGAGTGTAGAGCCATTCGCTTCGCCAAGAACCAGCCCGGTCAGACATCTATGAAAGTCATCCCATGAGCCGGCGCCCACCCGTCACCGACTGGGCCACCGATTTTGACCACCTCGATCCCCGTTGGGCCGAGGATCCGTTTCCGATCTGGGATGAATTGCGACAAAAGTGTCCGATCGCCCACACCGAGCGCTTCATGGGGGTCTATCTGCCGACCCGCTACGAAGATGTTCGCGCCATTGCCCACGATACCGAGCACTTCTCCTCGCATCGCGTGTTCGTGCGCGAAGGTATGCCGCCCAAGGGCGGAGCGGCGCCCATCACCACCGATCCGCCTAAGCATGCAGACGCCAAGGCTGTGTTGCTGTCCGCCTTTACGCGCAAGGCGATCGAGTGCCACGCGACAAAGACGCGGGAGATCTGCCGCGGGCTCGTCGAGCAGATCGCCGGCAAGTCGGCCTGCGACGCCGCCGTCGACTACGCTCAGGAGATTCCAGTGCGGGTCATGGCGCATATGCTAGGCATCCCGGCGGAGGACGGCGAGCGTTTCCGCACCTGGACCCATCAGCTGCTGGTGCAAGGCATCACCGATGAGGACATCGGGCAGCGGGCGACCGACGAGATGACGGAATATTTCCAGGCCGAGGCCGAGAAGCGCCGCGACGCACCGGGCGACGATCTGATCAGCCATCTGCTCAGGGCGTGCATCAACGGCAACCCGCTCAGCCACAACCATTTTTTCGGCACGTTGCGGCTCCTGCTGGTCGCCGGCATCGACACCACCTGGAGCGCAATCGGCGCCTCCTTGTGGCATCTCGCAACCCACGACGCCGACCGCCGGCGGCTCGTCGCCGAGCCCGACCTGCTGCCGGTGGCGATCGAAGAATTCTTGCGCGCATATTCGCCGGTAACCATGGCCCGTGAGATTGTTAAAGAGACGCGCATCAACGGCACCACGTTCAACCCAGGGGAAATGGTGCTGCTCTCGTTTCCCGCCGCCAACCGCGATCCGGCTGTGTTCCCCTATGCTGACCGCGTGATCATCGACCGCCGCCAAAGCCGCCATGCCGCATTCGGCCTCGGTATCCATACATGCATCGGCGCGAGCCTGGCACGCATGCAAATAAGAACTGCGCTCGAACAATGGCTCGCCCGTATTCCGGAGTTCCGACTCGACTCGAACGAAAAGGTCACCTGGTCGGAAGGCCCTGTACGCGGTCCGCGGCGCGTCCCCATCCTGGTGGGTTGAAGGTTATCAACCGATCGATCCTTCTCGACCCGCGGGTGTGGTTCGGCGCGGCGCTCGGCGCGCGGCTGCAACAAGGGATAAAGAGAGGACGACTGAGCCCGATCGCGCCGTGCGCAACAGGCCGGCAAGATCGGACGAGTTCTCGACCAACTCCTTGATCCGCGCCTCGAACTTCACGGTTCCCGCCATGCCCACCTTGAGACCGAAGTTGCGCAAAGTACCGCGCAAGTCGTTGTCGATGGCGATGGCCTTCGACTGCAGCAGCTTGCGCCGGGTAAGCAGCATGCGCAGTTCTGACTGCGTAGCGTCTTCACATGCACCGGACGGTAAAGCCCCACCCGCATCATTTGCGCGATGCCGCGCGCATCGTTGCGGTCCGTCTTGTTGATCTGCGCCTTCAGCACCGCCTGCATGTGCCGCGTTTCAACACAGATCACCGGTAACTCTGCGTCAGCGAGAGCGCCGTAAAGCCATTGCGATAGTGGCCCGGCTTCCAAACCAATCCGCTTGAAGTGATACGCGGGGTTCTTCAGCACCGCCAACAACGCTTGAGGTTCGCTCGCAACCTTTACTTCGCGAACGATCTTGCCCGTGTCATCCACAATGCAAACGCTGGTCTCCTTGACCGACACGTCTAGTCCAGCAAAATGGTCCATGCTGCGCTTCTCCTTCTGATGCTTGAGGCCGTTCTCACGGACCTCGTTTCACCATCAGCCTGAAGCGCAGCACCCAAAATCTTCAGCTATCCACAAGCTCGTCGGCCGATTACCCCATCTTTCCACCTGATCGCGACCGAATTGTTGAGCCGCTAAAGCGCCGCGACGGGCCAGCAACTGCCTCCTGCCGTGCAAACGAACCATCAGTCTTTTCGCCGTGAACTACGTGACAGAACTCCATTTCGAAGCGTGCTAGCCCGGATTATTCATGACGGCGCACGGTGTTCGCCGTTGTTCCAGGTTTGGGCCCGGGCATAACAGCGTAAATGCCGCGGTACGTCGCCGCGTTGAAGGAGGGGTGGCGCCTTGCGGCGGCGGAGGCAGCATGCCCAATTGCTGCATTTCCCCAACGTCGTCCCGGCTGGCGTAATGCTCGACGATCTTGCCGTCTCGTAGCTTGTACCAGTGCATATGCTGCACCTCGAAGTGTTTACCAGTGGGCTGAACGCCAAAGAATATGCCGCCCTGGACCGGAACGCGGCCCGTGCCACGATGCGTTCCGGTATTTTTGACACGTGCCACGACGGAATCTTCGACTGCAATAATATCGAGAATATCCAAGCGATAATCTGGGAACGTCTCGTAAATGTCCGAGAGGACTCGGTGAACGCCCTCGCGACCGACGGGCCGGCCGTGATTGCGTGTGTCTTCTGCGAAGTCGGTTAGTGCTGTTGCGATGTCGCCAGCGTTGAGGCGATCATGATGTCGCTCGATGATGGCTCGATTCTGCTCCGGGGTCATAGCAAATTTCCTCGCATATGGTTTATTCTCGTCTCAGTCGTCCTCTCTCTTTATCCCTTGTCGCAGCCGCGCGACGAGCGCCGCGCCGAACAACACCCGCGGTTGGCGCCGATCCGCCGATGGCGGCTTCGCCTGGTCGGCGGAGCTGAGGTGAGTGGCGCGCTGAGCTACGGGGTAGGGAATCGATGGCCGCCGGCTGTTGCGCACAGCGCTATCGGGGAGCCGGTCCGTTGCCCTGCCGGACACGGATGAGGTCTCCCAGGTTCCGCGCAAAGAACTTCTCCACGTGCAAAGGCCTTCGACTGCGCGAGGTTCTTCCCATGCAAGCCATTCGCCATGGGACGATATTGCCTTCTCGTCAGCGAACTAGATCGGCACCTCGGAATTGGACCCGTTTCGCAGCTCAATACTTGGCCCGTGGTCTCCCCTGTGAACGCTTCACGGCCGCCCTCGCGAGCAGAACCTCGTGCATCACTCGGGGTCGGGGTGGTTGGCTAAACCTTCCCCGCGGGGGACTTACACCTCCTATTCTTTGCCAGCTTCCTGGCGCACTCGGCTAAGGGTCAAAACGGCGTTTTCGGATCGCTCGGTCGATGTCGCTTGTACCCTCCCTCAACAGCGACCATGAAAGCGGACCTTTGGCACTCCGCCTTTGGGCCCAATAGGCGACATGAGCTCTGGACAACAGGTCAGCTCAACTGGTGGCTACTGGGCCCTTTTCCATACAAGCTGCGCAGCCTCTGCGGGGTTGGCTGTTGAACTCGCTGCCGTGTATCGCAGTTCGTCGCCGACGAACTCAAACTTTCTGTGCTGATCAGTTCCTTCCCAGTTCGGGAATGAGCTACGCTCAATGTGAAGGGTGACAATGCTGTTGGCCGCGTTCACGGTGTAGGTGCCGAAATACGCGACAACCCCGTGCGATATGGCCTCGTATTCGTGCGGCGTGCCGACCATGCGGTTGTTCGAGGTGAATTTCGGCAGATTGGCCGCCATCACCTGTGTGGCGAAGCGTGTGCCACTAAACACCAACATGCCTTTAGCGTTTGAGCCAAAGGGCTCGATCGCCGAGCCATCCGTGTTCACGTAGCGAATGGAAACAAGCGACCAGGTGCCTTTGAACTGATCCATTGCCGGCTGCGGCGTCGCGGTCCGGCCCCAGACAACCAGCAATGGCAGGCACATTATCGCAAAAATCAGTGATCTTCGCGGCATGGTGTAACTCCCGTGTCAGGTTCGCTCGCTTTTACCAGCCGTTGCATTGTGCGATAACTCGATATTGTTGGAACGACCTGTTCATTTGGGCCGAACAATGCGTGGGACCGAATTTGCCGAGATGTCGGCCTTTGCTGCGATTGCCGAGCAGCGGAGCTTCGCCAAGGCTGCAACGCAACTGGGCGTCGGCCGCTCCACGCTGAGCCAAAATCTTCGCGCGCTGGAGGAGAGGCTGGGCGTCCGGCTCCTCAATCGAACGACACGCAGCGTTTCGCTCACCGAGGCCGGCGCGCGCTTGCTGGCGCGCGTGCGTCCCTCGCTTGTTGAATTGGACGCGGCGGTTGCCGAGCTTGCCGATTATCAAAAAAGCCCGACCGGACTGCTCCGTCTTGTGGTGCAGCCGCCGGTGGCGAGCTTCCTCATTGAGCCGATCCTCGCGCGCTTCATGCGCGAATATCCCGGCATTCAAATGGATGTTGCCGTCATCAAGATGCCTGCCGATATCGTCAGCGAAGGTTTCGATGCGGGCATTCGTCTCGGCCCGCAAATCGATCGTGACATGATCGCCATTAGGGTCACGAGTGAGGCGCGTTTTCTGGTGGTCGCCTCACCCGATTATCTGCAGCAGTACCCGCGGCCGAGGACGCCACGCGAACTCCGGCATCATGACTGCATCCGCAATCGTCTGCCCAACGGCGCAATCTTTGGCTGGGATTTTGAAAAGAACGGTAAGGCTCTGCGCGTCGCGGTAGAAGGCCGTTTGATCGTCAACGATATTGAGCTTTCGATACGCGCGGTCAGAGATGGCCTGGGGTTGGCGTATCTGTTGCACGATTATGTTGCCGCTGATCTCAAAGCGGCACGTCTGGTCCCTCTACTTGAGGACTGGTCACCGAGCCTGTCGGGCTTTTTCCTCTACCATCCAAGCCGGCGACAGGTGAGCGGACCGTTACAGGCTTTGATCACCTTCTTAAAGGCCGAAGCTGCGCGACGTGGCGTAGCTCCGGCAATGCCACCTAGCGCAGGCGTATATCCCTCCCATCGCCTTGTGGGCAAATCGCGTCGATAAGACGGACAGCGGAGCATCGATTGAGATAGCCAACGTCGCCTAGGGTCACGAACTGCCGTGCCGCTCACACGAAGGCGCGGCAGTTAGACCTCCAACAACGGACGCGGAAGCGCTCGACTGACGCGGCTGTAACGGCCAAGAGTCGACACGGCAGCAGCGTTCCGGGCAACAGGGCGATCGGTTCGGTCGCAGTTGTCTTCGTTCATTATTTTTGCATTAGCCGCCGCGATGGAATGCGCCACCGCCGTCCATCAGAGATGCCCGGCCCGACCCAGCGCTTGCCGTCTTTGGCAAACCGCCACTGCCCGGAGCGAGGATGCTCGTTGTCCGCGACCACGGCGTCGTCGCCTTCGCACGCTACCGCTTGAACGGTAATCCTGGCGGCGTGACGGCTGCGTCGATGCGCCTCCATGTGCCGAGGTTATTGCCACCTTCGGAGTCTTGCGGCGGGAGCGGGACATGCAGGACAGTCACCAGGGAATTATTTTTGCAAAACGTAATGCTCGACCGGGAAGGTGCAAGGGTGAGCTCTCCGGAGTGTCGCCGCTTTGGGTCCAGAAGATACCGATTTGCGACGGTCGCTCTGAGATGTCGGCTTTCGCCGATAGCGACCGTCAGCCGCCGCTGGCACCGCGCCGCTTTGGGCAACGCATCGAACAATATCTTACAAAAATTCGCGGTTTTTGAGACTGGAGCCCCTGCGAAGCGGTCGCGATGAAAGTTAATTTTTGCGCTTTTGCCTCGCGCTAACAAGACGATGGCCACACCTTACGGACCGCAGGCAGCGCTCACTTGTCCGCAAACCAATGCTTCCCGTTGACGAGGACTTCCGTCCATTGGTCATCGTGATCGAGGACTTCCACGCTCGTACCTTCCTTAGCCAAATACAGCCCTTCCAGTGTGTCGGATACGGCGCTCGTCCATTATTAAGACTTGCCAGAGTGCGCTCGTGCGCTTCCGCCCAGCTCGGACAAAACCTGGTGTCCTTGGTAAGGCTTTGCTGTTCGGTCCACGCCGGAACTGCGCCCACCGAAACGGCTATCCCGGCGATGATGATGAGCTTTCGCATTAGAGTCTGGCCCTCCTAAACGCGATCCGCACGCCAATTGAGAGTGGAGCCAAACCGGATACCTTTGGCACGTCATCGCGTTGGCTCATCTCCGATGAAATCGGACTGGTGCCTGACATTTGCGCGACGTGTCTGAGCAGGCAGTCGTTCAGCAGACCTAGTCGGAGATGCATGGCCGCCCGCCGCGCGTGGTGAGCAGGTATTCACGGCATTGTAATGTGACCTTGATCGGCGTCGTGTTCGGGCGTTGGACGCGGTAACTCTTGTGTTCGATCGAGACGTCTTCGTCACGGCCATAGATCAGGTGATGCAGATGCAAGACTTCCTTCGACGAGTTTTCCGTCAATGTGAGCTTGTTTTTGGTGTTGCTGTGGCTCGCATAGGTCATGGTCTTCTGCAGACCGTCATTGGTCTGTTCGGCGTTGTAGGTCTGGGCATCGGGAAACTTCTCGCTGAGATCGAAGATCCGAAACAGCTTCTCCAGCTTGCCGAGTGCCGGCTTGGCCGGCGCAATAATGAGGGTGTAGCGGCTGAACAGGATTTGTTCGTTGCCTATCGGTCCAGACAGCCCCATTGCCAGTCTCCCGCCGCCGCCGTGCCGATGGAGCAGACGCTGACGGCGAGCCCTAAGGAGGCCGCAATTGCGAGTTTCATCGATCGCTCCATCCTGGCAATGTGCGTTGGTCGCACTTACGGTTCGCCGAAGCCCGGACGTAAAGTGTCAGCGTCGCGAGCATCATCGAACTTAGCGATCTCATGGCGTATTCCTCGGCTCCGCGGCTGTCAGCCGGGAGGCGCGGACAAATCCCCTAATTCTTGGTCGTCAGAATATCGTGTCCGGTTCATCCGGGCGCCAGGCCCCAAGGTCTGCTCCGAACGACCGATTCCTCATGTCTGGCCGGATGTCCGATTCTCCCTCGTTCGCGTCGAGAACCGCGACCGCCAAAGATTTCGAGCTAAGAAGTAATCACCAGCCGACGTGGACTTTGTCTAACTGCTGCCGAAGTCTGGAATTCTCGGTATCTGCGCGAAGTGCCAATCACCTTTAACGACGAAGGGATCACACACCTACGCCGATTTACATCAAAGAAAGGATAGCAGCTGTAGAATGGAGAGATTGTTGACGGCTGCATAGACGCGAACAATCTGCGGGCGAGGCATATGCGCGATGCTAGTACCTTGACGGGCGACGCGGCTCCGCTCGGGAACCCCACAAGCTTTCGCGAGAAGGCCTGGGCGTCGCTCGCTTCAACGGCCGGCATGTTTTTGGTGACCTGCGCCTCTCTGGCGCTGGACTCTTACGGCCCGTCCAGCCGGATTGTTTTCTATGAATATCTGCCGTTTCAGGGGGCCTTCAACTTTGTGCTTGCCGCGACGCTCGGCGCTTGGCTCGGCGCCTGGTGGTTTGGCTTGTTGCGGCGCGGAAGTCAGTATTCAAGCATACGGCTGATGGTCGGCTGCCTCCTCGGCGGTCTCTTGGGCCTGATCTCGGCGAGCATCTTGGTGTTAGGTACTCTTCGCGCGATCGGAATCCCGGCAATCGTGCTGCTAGTGAGCGCCGCCCTCATTCCCGGCGTCGGTGCGTGGTGGTGTGGAATTGCCATGTTCAGATCGACCCAGCCGACAAAGCGCGGTCGGCTTGGTTGGCTTCCATTGAGCATCGCGGCGGCAGTAGCTCTCTGGCTTATCTATCCTCAGCTTACAGCATTCCCTGAGCACGGCACTGTTACGGAGCGCGAAGCGTGGGCCCGGCTGAACGTTCCTCAGTACATGTCCTTGACGCGCACTGTCGAAAAAATTCCACAAATCCGAGAGAGCGTTGGCCGCGTGACCGCCATCGCGCCGGCTTCCGGTCAGCGACAGGTCACGGCGCTGACCATGGATGGTGTCGAAATGGATATGGTGCTCGACGTGGTGGGGGATAGGGGAACCGGTATTCTCCGCGTGAACTGCACGATCGACGAGGACATGGTTTTTGATTGGCAGCCCGCGACCTGGACGATGGATGGATATTCGACCGAGATCTCATCTGTCCCCAACCTGTACCGTCGATGAAATTCAGTATCGGGGTATCGCGCGGCTCCGACAAGGGATAAAGAGAGAGGACGACTGAGGCCCTATCGTCGGTGCTGTTTGGATCGGGGGTGTTGTCGGGCTGACCTCGTAGCTGCCCCGACTCGGCACCATCGCTCGGCAGCCACCAAACCAAAAGGACCAAACCAAAAAGAAGGTCGACAGGCAGCAAGCTTGATTCGCCGCGCGCGTGTCGCTCTACGTGGATGACGCGCGGAATTTTTCAGCTAATTGAGAAATGCTGCCAGCATGCGCCGGGCGTCCAATGCGCGATCCTTGCGCCAATCGGCGTCAAACAGATCGCGGCCAAAGATCACAGACAGCGTGTAGCCGTTGGACAGGTGAAATTGCGACAGCGCGACCATCAGAATGTAGAGTCGCAATCCGTCAATCTCATGCGACCAACGCCCGGCTTTGGTGCCGCGCGCGATTAGCCGCTCGATCATGGCCAGCACCGGCGACGACATTTCCGGCACCCGCACGGATTTGCGAATGTATTTGGCCCTCAGCACGTTTTCGCCTTGCAATAGGCGCACCAGTTGCCGATTGTTCTCGAAGTGGCGCGCCATGAAATCAAACAGCTGCAACAGGCCTTCGCGCGGATCGAGATGCTCGACGTCGATCAGAAGCTCCTCTCGCCGCAGCGCGCCCAGCGCTTCCTCCAGCACCGCGAGATAAAGCTGCGATTTGCTGCCGAAGTAATGGTAGATCATGCGCGGATTGCTGCCGGCCTTCTTCACAATGCGGTTGACGCGGGCGCCGGCAAAGCCGTGGGTGATGAATTCGCGCGTTGCGGCACGCAGGATATGCTCTCGGCTTTCGCGAGGCCCGCGCCGGAGGCGCCGGCGCGGCGTGGTAGAGCGCGCGCGGGACGGCAAAACGTTGGTTTCACGGTACGTCATGCCAGCGCTAATCCCGTGCGCCGCGCTACGAGCGCCTCCGCGATGGCGAGGAGCGCGGTGTCGCTGCCGCGCCGGCCGACGATCGACAGTCCAATCGGGCAGCCGCGCCAGTAACCGAGCGGGACCGCCACTTGCGGCATGCCGCAGTGGCCGGCAAGCGAGGTGAGCGTCAGCGCACGCCTGTAGAAGTCGGCGATGACATCGCCGGCGGCGTCTTTCGACAAAGCAACACATGGCGTCGTCGGCATGACGATCGCAGTCCCGGCCGCAAGCTGTGCCTCGAAGAGCATCCGCATCGCATCACGTACAGGGCGGTACCGTGCAACCTGATCGGGCGTCACGGCGGCCGCGGCGGCAAAGCGCTGTGCGATATCGTCGGCGAAATCCGGCCGATTGTTGCTGATCCAGGTGCCGAGGCTTTGCCAGACCTCGGCATTCTGCAAGACGGCGTAAGCCTCGAACGCGCGCGCCTCGTGGCCCGCAAAGACGTTGGTGTCGCCGACGAGAGGAAGGCTTTCGGCGAGCGCCAGCAGGGTGCTTGCCAAGTCTTGATCCACTAGCGCGAAGGCGTCGCGCGCAAGCTTGAGCTCTGTGATCGGAGGGGCGTCCTGTCGTGGCAGCAGCGCTTCGCCGACTTGCGCCAGAATATTTGCATCGCGCGCGAACCATCCGACCGTATCGTAGGACGGCGCGAACGGCACGACGCCGTCGAGCGCGATCGCGCCGTGGCTTGGCCGGAACCCGAATACGCCAACGAAATTTGCCGGCACGCGCACCGAGCCGCCGGTATCTGTGCCGAGGGCGAAATCGGCAAGTTTCGCGGCGACGGCGACAACGGAGCCGCTCGACGAGCCGCCGCATAGCCGGTCCGGACAGGCCGGATTGACCGGACAGCCATAGTGACCGTTGCGGCCTTCGAGGCTGAAAGCAAGTTCGTCGGTGACGGTCTTGCCGATAAGCGTGGCGCCGGCCGCAAGGACGCGCGCGACGGCCGGCGCGGACCGCGTCGTCGGCTTTTGCTGTGCAAGCCAGACCGGATTACCGCCGCCGGTGCGACAGCCTTCGACGTCGATCAGATCCTTGACTGCAAATGTCAGTCCGTCGAGCACCCCGCGGCCGGTCGGCGCTCGGCGGCAAATCCTATCCGGTACGAACGCGCCGTAATCGGACGGAGCAACCTGCTGCGGTGCCGGCCCTGCCATACTCAACGCGTGGCGACCATGGCCAAAGCGCTGATGACGGCGTCGGAGCCCGTCACGAAGCCGAAGCACTTTTTGACATTCCAGATCGTCGCCTCGGTGCAGAAATCCGGCGAGGTGGTGCCGCAGCAGTCTTCGACCATGATGCAGCCATAGCCGAGAAAATTCGCGTCGGTGAGCGAATGCAACACGCATTGATCGGTGTTTACGCCGGTGAACAGGATCGATTTGGTGCCGAGATTGCGCAATATGCTGTCAAGCGGTGTGTCCCAGAAACCGCTGATGCGGTATTTGTCAACCTTGATGTCGCTCGGCATCTGTTTGAGCTCGTCGACAACGGCGGCGGCCCAGGAATCTTTTTCCAGTACGTGCGCGCCGCTGTCTGGCAATGGATCGCCAAGGCCAATACCGGCGCCGTGCGGCTTGTACAGATGGATTTGGTTCGGCGGCATGTTGGCGAGATCGGGCCGGTTGCCCCAGTTGACCCAGATCACCGGCACGCCGGCCTTGCGCAGAACCGGCAACAGCCGCTGCAACGGCGCGATCGGGGCGCGGTCGGGCGAATAGTCGACGCCAAGATGATCGACCCAGCCACCCTTGGCGCAGAAATCGTTCTGCATATCGATGACGACAATCGCGGTGCGGCGCAGGTCGACGGTGACGCGTTGCGGCGCGCAGGCGATCGTTGCCGGCAGCGGTGCGGGCGCCGGCATCGCCATATCGACCAGGTCATTTGAGGCGCGCCACAGATATTGCGAGCCGAAGCCCAACTCGCCGCCTGAGCGCACTTCCGGGCGTTTTTCGACCGCTGACATTTGTCTTGTTCTCCTCTTTGCGCCCCCAGGTATGTTGATCAATGCAATTTTTCTGCCAACGCAAAAGGCCGCGAAATCGGGCATAAAGCGCGTGCCGACGGTTGCCACGATTGGGCAGATTGACTGTGAAATGCCGAGGTGGCGGGCATTTCTTGCGTAACAAGTAAGCATATACTTATTTCTCCGTGCCGCGAAAATAAGATTATCGATTTCAATCAAAGGATTGCATGGGTGGCATAGCCCTTGCACCGTCGAACCCGCTGGGATCGCTGGCGCCATCAACCACACAACAGAGGAGTTTGGTCCATGTATTCCCGACGTTCTGTCCTCACTGGTGCATCGGCTGCGGCCGCTGCAGCCGTCACCCTCGCGATGTCTCCCCAAGCGCAAGCCGCCGATCCGCTTAAGGTCGGCATCCTCATTCCGGGATCAAAGTCCGACAAAGGCTGGATGGAATCTGGCTACGACGGTCTCGTCGCCTCGCAGAAAAAATACGGCGACAAGGTCAAGGTCCAGATGATCGAGAACATCAATTACGCCGACATGGACCAGGCGCTGACCAACCTCTCCAGCAAGAACGATCTCGTAATCGGCGTCGGCGGTCAGACCCAGGCTTCGGTTTACAAGATCGCCAAGCGCTTTCCGAACGTGAAATTCTCGATCGTCGGCGGCAATGAAGCGGAATCACTGCCGAATGTCGCTGGCTACGACGTCAAGCAGGCCGAGATCGCCTTCGTTGCAGGCGCCGTCGCCGCCATGCTGTCGAAGAATGGCGCCGTCAGCTATGTCGGCGGCCTCGAAATCCCGTCCATCGTCAATGCCGGTAAGGAATTCGGCAAGGGCGCGCAATACATCAACGCCAGCATCAAATATTTCGAGAACTATACCGGCGATTTCGACGACGTGGCGAAATCGAAAGAGGCGACGCTCGCCGCCATCGCGCAGGGTGCCGACATCCATTATCACATCCTCAATCTCGGACTGCGCGGCATGGAGCAGGCGGCGCGGGAGAAGGGCACCCACATCATCGGCAGCTACACCGACCGATGCGGTACCGATCCGCTCTATGTCGCCTACTCGATCACCGGAGTCGGCTTCCAAGTCGAATACGCGATCGATCAGGCCGTCTCTGGCTCGTGGAAGCCGGGTTACAAGGAGTTTGGCCTAAAGATGGGTCCACAGGCCTCCGACATGGTAATCTGCAACGGCACGCCCGAGCAGAAAGCCAAGGTTGACGCCATCAAGAAGGACATCCTTTCCGGCAAGATCACGGTGCTCAAGGGCTGAGCAGCGGATGCTGCAAACGCACGTTGATCAACCGGCCGTGACCGATCGAAACGGGGCAGAGCCGCTGCTGTCGCTGCAAGGCGTCACTAAGCGGTTCGGTACGCTGATTGCGCTGTCAGACGTATCGCTCGACATTATGCCGGGCGAGGTGCACTGCATTCTCGGCGAAAACGGCGCCGGCAAATCAACCTTGTGCAACCTCGTATTCGGCGTCCACGTGCCGGACCAGGGAAGCATGCGTTTTTCTGGCAAGGATTATCGGCCGGCCGGACCGTTCGACGCGCTCGCCAACGGCATCGCCATGGTGCACCAGCATTTCAGCCTGGTGCACGACATGACGGTGGTCGACAACGTTATCCTCGGCCAGCAGCGCGGCTTCGTGAACACCAAAGCTTGGGCGCAACGGCTCGAACGGCTCGCGGGCGATTACGGCTTTGCGCTCGACCCCTACTCCAAGATTGAGGACCTCTCGGTCGGTGAGCGACAGCGCGTCGAGATCGTCAAATGCCTGATTCGCGAGCCGAAGCTGTTCGTGCTCGACGAGCCGACGGCAGTGCTGTTGCCCGACGAGATCGGCGCTTTGCTTGATATCTGCCGGCGCGTCGTCGAAAGCGGCTCCGCGGTGGTCCTGGTCACGCACAAGCTTGCCGAGATCAAGAAGGCCGCGGATCGGGTGACGGTGCTGCGCGGCGGCCGCGTTGTCGCACGCTCGGACCATCCCACCGCGGAGATCGACTCGCTGGTGCGGGCGATGATTCAGGGCGACGTCAAATCGCTGGACAAGTCGGCCGCCTCCGCGCTCGGCGTCACCGTAACCGAAAGCGGTCACGCCGCTGCGCACCAGCACGAAACGCCGCAGCACGAAATCGTTCAGATCGACGGGTTGACCGTGACCGACGCCCAAGGCGTGACCCGGCTCGATAACTTCACCTTGGCGATCGGGCGCGGCGAGATCGTTGGTGTCGCGGGTGTCGAGGGAAACGGCCAAAGCGAACTTGCCGCCGTGCTGTCGGGTATGGCGGCGCCGACCCGCGGCCGGGTCTTCCTCGGCGATCTCGAAACCACGTATCTGTCGCCCAAGGCGCTGACGGCCGCCGGCATCGGCGTGGTGCCGGAGGATCGTCACGCCGTCGGCTGTATCGTAGAAATGAGCGTTGCCGAAAACATCTTTCTCAATCGGCTCGATGCCTTCATCTCCCATGGCTTTCTGCGGCGCAGGGAGCTGACGCAGGCGGGACGCGAGCTTATGAAGCGCTTCGACGTGCGCGCGGTCAGTCCCGACATCGCCTTTTCCGCACTCTCGGGGGGCAATCAGCAGAAAGCGGTTTTGGCGCGCGAGATCACGCTGCCGAAGCTTTTGTTCCTACTGGCGGCACAGCCGACGCGCGGCCTCGACGTCGGCGCCGTTGCCGCGGTCTACGGCCATATCCGCTCGGCCTGCGAGCGCGGCGCCGCGGTGCTGCTGATCTCCTCCGAGCTCGATGAACTGATCGCGGTTGCCGACCGCATCGTCGTGCTTTACCGGGGCCGCATCGTTGGGACCTGCGCCGCCGATCCGAACGAGCTGGAGCGCATCGGCGCAATGATGGCGGGGCAGGTGCAATGAGTGACGCAACGGCAAATCTGACTTTTAATTGGCGCGGCCTGTTTCGGCCCTCGGTGATGGTCTCGGTGTCCGCAGTACTCGTCGCGGCGTTGCTCGGGCTGGCGCTGATTTTCGCCATCGGCGTGCCGGTGGGCGAAGCGGTCGCCGCGTTCATCGACGGCACATTCGGCACGCCCTACGCCATCGCCGCGTCGCTCAACCGCAGCATGGCCTTCGCGCTGGTCGGCATCGGCTTCGTCATTGCCAACCGCGCCAACCTCGTCAATGTCGGCGGCGAGGGACAGATTGCCGTCGGCGGCATCGCCGCCACCGCTGTTGCACTCTATGGCCATGTCGCCAACCTGCCGTTGGCATTACCGTTCCTGATCCCGCTATTTGCCGCCGCGGTCGCCGGCATGATCTGGGGCGGGATCGCCGGCGTGCTCAAGATCAAGGTCGGCACCAATGAGGTGATCAGTACGCTGTTATTGTCTTTCATCGCCGTCTGGTTGTTGTATTGGTGCGTGCAATCGCCCGACCTGTTGCGCAAGCCGATGACCAGTTCGGCGACGCTGCCGGAATCAGCCGAAATCCCGGATCCGACTAAAATCCCGCTGCTGACTGGCGACTATTCGTTCCCAGTCCACATAGGTCTGCCGGCGACCGTAATCATCGCAATCGTCGCCGCAATCGTGCTGTCCAAGACCATATTCGGCCTGCAGCTGCGTGCCGTTGGATTCAATCCGGTCGCGGCGAGCCGGGCCGGTGTTTCCTACCCACGCACGGTGCTCCTGGCGCTGGCCATCGCCGGTGCGTTGGGCGGGCTTGCCGGCGGCTTTATGCTGCTCGGCGATCGATACGTGCTCAAGGACGGCTTCTCGTCCGGCTATGGCTTCGACGGGTTGGTGGCCGGCCTGCTGGCGCGCGGCTCGATCGTCGGCGTCATTGCGGCGGCGCTCCTGTTCGGCTTCCTGCGCTCGGGCGGCATCAACATGGAGATGGTCGCCGGCGTGCCGACTGCTTTGGTGATGGTGATCCAGGGCCTCATCGTAGTCATGCTGGCGGGCGCGGCGTATTTCATCGGGCGGCGCGCATGACCTGGGAACTGTTCGCGGTCTTCATCGGCTCTTCGCTTCGGCTTGCGGTGCCGCTTCTTCTCGCCGGCACCGGCGAACTGGTCAGCGAACGCGCCGGCGTCCTCAATATGAGCATCGAGGGGATGATGTTGACCGGCGCGTTTGCTGCCGCGGTTGGCGCTTGGGCCACCGGCAATCCGCTGCTCGGTCTCGTGATCGGCATCATCGCGGTGTTTCCGGTGGCGCTGCTGCAGGCGGTGCTCAGCAACACGCTACGCGCCAATCAGATCGTCACCGGCATCGGCATCAACATTCTGGTGCTGGGCGCGACCACGCTCGCTTATCGCGAAATTTTCGGCGAGCGATCGCGCGAGCAGATTCCCGGCCTGTCGAAATGGAGCCCGCCGCTATTAGGCGACATTCCGGTGTTCGGCCAAGCGGTGTTCCAGCAGGTTTGGCTCCTTTATGCCGGACTCGCGATCATCGTGGTGACGGCGCTCGTGTTGCGCTACACCTCGCTTGGTATCGCCATCCATGCCGCTGGCGTCGAACCGCGCGCGGTCGACAAGTCCGGCGTCTCGGTGACTTGGATCCGCTACATTGGCGTGTTCTTCGCCGGGTTCATGTCGGCCCTGGCAGGCGCGTTCCTGTCGATCGGCGACATACACACCTTCACCGAAGGCATGACACGCGGCGCCGGCTATTTGGCGATCGCGGCGGTGATCTTCGGCAAGTGGACCGTTGGCGGCACCGTGCTCGCGTGTCTCTTGTTCGGCGCCGCGACCGCTATGCAGTTTCAATTGCCGACACTTGGCATCAACGTGCCGAACGCTTTTCTGATCATGCTGCCTTATTTGCTGGCCCTTCTAGCGGTCGGCGGCCTGGCCGGGAGGCAAACCGCGCCACGGGCGCTCGGCGAACCGTACTTGCGCCGCTGAATGGCGATCAAGGGCGGCACGGCAGCGTCGCCTCGACAGAAGCCGGGCGAACAAGTCGGATACTTCACGTACTGCGTCGAATGCGGTTAAGCCCCGCTGCAACGAGTCCGATTGTATTAGCGCCCATCGAGCGCGGCCCTGATGATATGCCCGGCATCATCCGGGTTCCGGTTCTATCTCTCGACCTCACTCGAAAACTCAGCAAGAGCCCTGCAAGGCGCACGAACATCATAGATCAATTCTCGATGCTAAACTCCAGTACACATTCAACACCCTCGCGATGAAACCTTCGATCGAACCTGCCGTCCGGCATGTCGGGAATTGATTTATCGAGCACCTCGGAGCCGTACCCTCTCCTAACTGGATCACACTCGATCGCAACGCCGTGCTCTCGCCAACGAATGCGAACGTGCTCTGTCTGTTGAGTCTGTTCGGCATCCCAAATAACATCGATGCTGCCCCCCTCGACGGAAAGCGCCCCGTGCTTAACCGCATTGGTGGCGAGTTCGTGAAATGCCATAGACAAAATCTGCGCTTGTTTACTTGGCACCATAATCTCAGGGCCCTTCTGGATTAAATTTTCGCCTTCCACCGCACCCCGCGCCGATAACTCCTCGGAGATAATTTCACGTATGCTGATGGAAGACCCATTTGCCTCGTTCAATCGGGCGTGGCTGCGCGCGAGAGCTGTCAGACGATCATCGAGCGCTTTTGCAAATTCATTAAGGTTCGTACTTTTAGTCCGGGTCAGCCTGGCGACAGCGCGGATTGTCATCAGCATGTTATTTACGCGGTGGTGAAGTTCGTGCATCAAAACTTGCTGTTTTTCTATGCTGGCTTCCAGTTCACTCTGCTTCCTTACCCGGTCAATAGCGGAGGCCAGAAGGTTACCGTAATTCTGAAGGAAATTGATGTCATCTTGTCCAAATGCACGGCGTTCCCGCGAGTCAACCTCCAGGACGCCAAACGGAGCGCCCTCGCCACGAATCACGACATTGACCGTACTCTTGACGCCGTGCTCGATCAGCAGACGGGGAGTGGTAAATCGGGTTTCCGTGGCAATATCGGAGATTACTGCCGCATCAGTCCATAACGCATGCCCTGCTGCCGAGCCGCCGTCTGCCGGAATGGTCGCATGGCCTACCACGCCGGCGTTCCAATTCACGCCCGAACGCACAAGGAAGGTTTGGCCATCGGGGAGAAGCTCAAGCACTTTCACGAGATCGACCTCGACGGCATCGGAGACAAGCTGGGTAGCTTCCTGAAGCAAGTCTCCGATCTCGCTACTGCGTAGAGCCTCCCCACCGAACCTAGCCAGTGTTGCGACTTGCTTTCTCAGTTTCGCGGCGTCGCTCACATTCCGTTTCCGGTGCCAGCCCACCGATTAACTAACTCCCGGCCATGCGGGACAGTTTCCTGGCGCAGGCCGAAGAACGGTGCTTTTTCCGCCGCGTCAGATAACGCAGCGCAACAATGTCGGCCATGCGGGGTACTGCGGAAAGTGCTCGGCAAGCGCGACCGCTTGCTGCGAAACCTCGTTGTTGCTGCGAAACCTCGTTGTTGCTGCGAGACCTCGTTGCAACGCAGCACAACAATCTGCGGCTAGGGTGCGCTGCTAAGCAAGCTGCATTGTGACAACTGCCGCCTGCATCTTCCGCCTCCCAGAAGATGCAGAGATGATGCCGGTATCGGGACCGCTGATAGTTACGACAGTTGGTCGCTATTGCCGGAACCACCGTACCAACAGCCACATCGACCGCCAGAAAACCTGGACAAAGAACGCGGACACCCGTTTTACAAACGATGATTGCTCATTGCCGGCTCCCGCTGGGTAGATTTTCTTTCCAGCACCGGGAACTGATGTTGGATCGACAAGTATGATCATTTCACATCCTGCCCAAGCTTCTCAAGCCAGCCACCTCGGGCATAAGCGCACAATCTAAAAGAGCCGAAAGATACCTCCCCTGCCAATCAACGTTATCATGATGCGTTCCGCAATCACCTTTATTCCAAGGCATCGGCAGGAATAGAACTGTCGTCAGCAACCAGCCGGAGGTGCGGCGTTAAATGGGCCAAGCTACGATAAACAGCGAGATAATCCTGCGCCATGCGGCGCGCGGTGAAGCGTTTTTCGAATTGTTTGCGGATCTGCGCGCGCGACAATTGCCCCAGCCGGTCCACCGCACCGATAGCGCCTGCCTCGTCCTCAACAATGAATCCAGTAATGCCTTCGTCGACTACTTCCGAAGTCGAGCCACGATTGAAGGCGATCACCGGCGTCCCGCAGGCCATGGCTTCGATCATCACCAGACCGAACGGCTCCGGCCAATCAATCGGGACGATCAGGACGGCGGCGCCGCTGAGAAAATCCGATTTTTCTTTGTCGCTGATCTCACCGATGTATTCGACGTTCGACGCCGCCTTGATCTGCGGATGTATTTTCTCGTCGAAATATTCGCGATCGGCCTTATCAACCTTCGCGGCGATTTTCAGCGGCATGCTGCAATGTTGCGCGATGCGGATGGCGCGATCGACGCGCTTCTCAGGAGCGATACGGCCGAGGAATGCGAAATAAGACGGCTTGACCGGCTTCGGCTCCAACAGCCGCTCCGGCAGGCCGTGATACACCGTGCGCACCCAGTTCGCCTGCGGCAGCGGCCGGCGCTGCGCGTTGGAAATCGAAACGACCGGGATCGTCGAAAAGGTATCGAATACCGGCTGGTGTTCGGGCAGATCGAGCCGGCCGTGCAGCGTCGTCACAAATGGCGTCGCCTGCCGGGAGAACAGCGAGAACGGATAATAGTCGAGGTGGCAGTGCAGGATGTCGAAATCGCCCGCCCGCCGGTACACCTGCTCCAACATCATCATGTGAAGCGCGTTAGGATCGCGCACGGACCCATCGAGCCGCAGGGCGCGAGGCCATGCCGCTTCGAGCCGCGCCGACGTCACGGAGTCGCCGCTGGCAAACAGCGTCACCTCGTGACCAAGGGCGATCAGTTCCTCCGTGAGCCAGGACACCACCCGCTCAGTGCCGCCATAGAGCTTCGGCGGAATCGCTTCGGTCAAGGGGGCAATCTGCGCGATATTCATTTGAATGTCTCTAGCGTTAGAAACAGTAAGAACCACTTTTGGTGGCCCTGAGATGGCCCTATGCAGACACAGGCAGCGTGTTTAAACGTTTGGACCCGGTTCGGAGTTCCGTGATCGAGATGGTTCTTACGCCACCGCCAGAGATCAGTTGTCGTCGAATGACCTGCTGACAACAAGTCAGCCGATCCAGAGCACACGACGCGGGTCCTCACGAAATGGGCGCTAACGAGTAATGACCCTGCACGCCGACATTCCTGGCGGCTTTTATTTCATCGAGGCTAGGGCGAACGCGTCCAACACAAAAGCGAGAGTTACAACAATGCCGAGGCCCCAACCCAATGTGAGTACGTCTGTGATTCGTTCATCGTGGTTCCTCCACCATCCATGAACGAACGTTCATTCAGATAGGTTCCGCGATTACACCTTGCGGAAACTTACAGGGGCGATCTGCGTTTTATCACCAAGCCCGCGGTCGTCAGCGGGACTTAGGGAAACCACCAGGAGGAATAAATGAATATCAATCGAACCACTTTGCTGGCCGGCGTCGCCACTCTCGCGCTGACGGTGGGAACGGGTCTCGCTTTAGCGCAAGAGCAGCAGAAGGGCCACAACGCTGCGCCGCAGGCGGCCCAGCCCCATCCTGCGGCCCAACCACATCCTTCTCAACCGATGGCCGGCAGGAGCAATGCCGCGCAGCCTCAGCGCGCTGATCGTGCCGTCCCCAATTCAGGACAAGCCACGCAGCAGAATGGCAGAGTGAACCGGCAAGTTGCGCAACCGTCTGCCCAGCCGCGAACTAACCAGCACGCGCAGAGTGTGAACCGAAGCAACAGAGCCAACGAAGGCACAACCGCGCAGGAGCGCCGCATCCCACGCGGCCTGCAGGGCAATGCCTCCGGCCAGATGCAGGGCCAGCCCCAGCTCTCCGAGGAACAGCGCACGCATATCCGTCAGACGGTAATTGACGCGCGCGGCGCACCGCGGGTTGGTCACGTAGATTTCGACGTTCGTGTCGGTACGCGGTTGCCCCGAGGCAGAATCCACCTTATACGAGTCCCTGAAACCTTGGTGCAGATTGATCCCGAGTGGCAGGGTTTTCTGTATTTCGTCTATGAAGATGAAATCGTCGTTGTCGATCCGAACGACATGGAGATCGTCGCGGTGCTGCCCGTCTAATTCGTGGCCCATCCCGTCAAGCTAACAGAGAGGGCGTTTTCAGCACCGCCTCACAGGTGACCCTTCAGCCCCGGCACCCCCTGCCGGGGTTCTTTTTTGTCGCATGGCTTTGATCGGCATTTCCTGGAACCACCATCCCCTCCCCGTTGTTCGTTCGGCAAGAGATTACGCGCCAATCGGTGAACCCCTCGGAGGTTGCCGGATGGGAACTAGTGTCCTGATTCTGAAGTTTCTATGCAGCTGTTTCGTGAGCGCTGATTGTTTGGCGGCAGAAACGCTCGATTGATGCGAGGATGTCGTCGGCAGATTTGGTCCATCGGAACGGTTTGGGATCGGCATTACGGGTCTTGATATAGGTGTTGATCGCGGCTTCCAGTTCGGCTGTCGTGCGATGCAATCAATGCTGTCGAAATAGGCTTTTACGTCGAGATCGAGGACCCAGTGGCCGCCGGCTGTTGCGCACGGCGCTATCGGGCTCAGTCGTCCTCTCTCTCGCCTGGTCGGTGGAGCTGAGGTGAGTGGCGCGCGACAATGGATAAAGAGAGAGG
>JBAUYV010000067.1:0-24694 GCA_049584975.1 Xanthobacteraceae bacterium
GAGCCCAAAGCAAGGAGCCGCGCCCCAGCGCGGCGACTATGCGACGGCGTCCGGCGCAGCCGGCCGACCCCGTGCCGCCAGCCCGAGCACCGCAGGCGTGAGCCGAGGAGCGCAGCGGCCGCCAGCTTTGCCAGATGCGTAATTGTGAACAGCAATTGAAAGGCAAAGTGGCGGCGCGGGGTCGGGCGGTTGAGCCCGACAAAGCGGGGGCGACTAACGAGGAATTATGAGGTGTTTTCGTTAGGTCATTTGAGCAAAAGGGTACAAATCAGGCGTACCCTTGTTGTACCGTTCTTAGTTGGAAAATTTCACACACTGGGCGAGGACTATCGGACGACTCGATACCCCCGGAGACGTGGTGTAGATTTCTATAAGAATTCTATGAGGCTCGCCGGTCACTTTGATGAACGGCGAGCACTAAAGCCAAGTTTTGGATTTGGGAGACCTGCGGATTTCGGTCAAACCCCCCACTGCGTTCGGTCAAACCCCCCGGCAATTTCGGTCAAACCCCCCACTGCTACGAAGTCCAATAGGGCGTCGGCTAATCGCGCGAACGCGGTCAGGCCGCGCTCCGTGTGCCACGCCACTCGTCGAAAGATTTGATGCGGTCGCCATAGCACTGGGCCGTGAGCATGCGCTTGCGGACCTCCAGCAGTTGGTCGTGCAGCCCGCCCTTCTTGAACTTGGCCACATAGAGCTCTGCTTGGCGCTCGATCGCGTCGCGCTTCGCCTTAGGCAGGCTCGCGAGGATGTGGGCAGCCTCGGTGCGGCGAAACTGCTCGTACTCGTCGCGGAGCTTTTCATCCGTTTCCTTGGCCCGGCGGGTGGCCTCTCGTGCCCGCCCGTTCGCGAGCTGCTCCCGTCCGGCGAGGTATCCCGCCACGTACTGCTTGAGTCCACCGAGGCTCTGCACGTCGAAGCGGGTGCTCTTCGCCTCCGTTAGCGCGTAATCGAGAAAGGCTGGCATTTCCTCGAAAGCGATATGGACGAGCAGCTGCTTCGCGGTCGCGACCTCCTTGGAACCGACGAACGGAATAGCGCTGGCGGGCTTCCCCGTGCGCCTCTCGGCGAACAGGTACGCGACCTTCATGGGTCGTTCGATCTCGCTGTGGTCCACTTTAAATTTCGACTGGGAGCGCACCCGGCCGCCGCTGCGATAGAAGCGGTCGTAGTCGTCGAAGAATGCGCGGCCGGGGAAAAACGTGACGACGAATCCCTCGCCGTTCTTCGCGGGCGCGATCCCGTAAGCGGTGAGGAAGTGAATTTGCACGAGCTGGTCGAGATGCCGTCCGAGCTGCTCGCCGAGAATTTTTGATTTGTGGCGGAGCACGGTCAGGCCGCCGAGCCATTCGCTGCAGATGTCGTCGTAGCGTTTCGGGAACGCAAGCGTCGGTCGGTTGTGGCCGTCGTATAGATTTGCGAAATGGAAAAACAGCCGCATGTAGAGCGCCTGCCCTATCGTCCCGAGTTCCTGCATGAGCGGGTGATTGAGGCAGGTGAAGTGCTCGTCGTCGAGCGAAGTGAGGATGGGCTCGGCGAGCGTGACGGTACACGCTTCGATCGGATCGCTCGCGAACTCGCGCCGCTCGATCATAATTTCCGGAAAGATGTTGAAGGAGTGCTCGGTAAACTTACCGGCGCGATTTTTGAAGTGCGTTTTGACGAATGTGTGATGAATCTGGTGCAAGGCGCGCGAGAGTTCTTCGCTGTCGCGTCCGCCCCACTCGCCGCGGCCGACCGCTCGCATGATTTCGCGCTTGGTGAACGAAACCTGCTTTTGGATCGGTCGGCCGTAATCTGAATGCTTTTTAATGAGCGCGACAAAGACCTTGTGAGCGAGCTGTCCCGGCTGCCCGTACTCGGGATCCGGTCGGATGACCATGTGCTTGTCGGTCGTTCCCCTGTTGAGCTCGATCTTCTGCGTGCGGCTCGCTGCACGCTTCGGATCGTGACAGAAGAGCGCGCCCGACACGCGAAGCAGCGTGTTCTCGATGTAGAGCTTTTCAATTGGCTGTGCCGGCTTACTGCGATGTGTCGTCTCCATGCTGTTGGCGAATTATAGGCGATGCGTTCGAGTTAGGATTCGTTCCCAGTGGGGACAATCTGTGAGTTATCAGCCCGCGGTTCGGTCGTAGCATCCTTCGCAGTCGAAGGTCGCTCCCCCGCTTCGCCTCTGGCTTCCAGCATGTATTTGGCGAGCGTCTCGCTCGAAGCGATCGCATTCGCCTGCTGCAACTCGATCAGGCGAGCGTTGGCGTCTTCGAGTACCTGCTCAGTGCGCCTGACCTGATGCTCGTACTTACCTTTGAACTCGTCGACTTCTCTTTCCAAGCGCTTCACATACGGATGGTCGAAGATCGCAAATCCGTCCGAAGAGGGCGCGTCCGGACGCGTCTGGACGGGTTCGGACGCGTCCCTTTCATGGTCTATTTCTTCCCTGTCTTTCGTTATGCGCTCGGCCGCGTCCGGACGCGTCTGGGCGCGTCCGGACGTTTCCCTGATGTAGACGATATGTCGGTCAATCGATTCCGGAGTGATCAGATATTTTTCACCCGACACCGTATCGACCTTGCGGCATTCGAGATCGCCGCGCGCGCAATACTTTTGCAGCCGGCGGACGGGGCGGGGGAAACCCGCGGCAGCATACCGGTTTCCGGCGTCCTCGATCGATACGGAATATGCTGAATCGTCGAGGGGCGCAGCTGGGCGCGCCGGGGCGTCGGTCATGCGATCAATGATAACCCGCTTCGTTCCACGCCTCGCCGGTTATCCCCAAAACGAAGGTGCGCATGGGCGAGCGCCGAAGCGCGCAAGTGCTACCCCGTGTCATCAAAGGAAGACAAATGCACTCAGGGCTCCGGTTGGACCCGGAGCCCTGTGCCCTTCGATAGAGGTGTGTCGATTACGCTGCGCGTGGTCGCTCAGCGATCCAGGCTTCTACTTCATTCGCGAACCAGGCGACTCTGCAAGCTCCAAGCCGTACCCGCGTGGGGAATGAGCCGGCGGCTTCGAGCCGCGCGATGTGTGCGAAGCAGTAGGGTATGCCATAGACGGATTTCAACTCTTTCTTCGAGACCAGTTTTTTCACTTGTTGCATCGACGTGCTCTGTGAAGAGCAGCGTCGACGCTGCAAGGGGACCTACCGGCGAATGCCAGCAGGGCCAACTAGCAGGCAAGGAAACACATAGAGCGAAATAGGAAGATTCGCAACGTGCACATAGCTGCACATACGCAACGGCTGCGTCAGTGCGCGCGGCGCGAAACGCGTCTAAGCCGTTTTATCGAGATGAGCATTAACGGCGTCGGAAAGAAGTAGCTAGCGCTCAACCTTTGAGAAGGGAAGCGAGGCGCGCTTCCCACGCGTTCATTGCAGCGCGCATTTCGTCCATGTATTGAAACTTATTATATATCGCAGCGACACTGCTGATGGCCCCATTTTTGTGGTTCAGCAATTTCTCGACCACATGCACAGGCACATTCATCCCCGCCAGGTTCGTTGCGAACGTGCGGCGAAGATCATGAAGCGTCCACGGCGCGATCGGACATATCTTGTCGAACGTATCCTTGCCCTTCGGCCATCCGTTGAATGAGCTTGTGGGCTTTCCCCGCACATGATCGCGACTCGCGGGGAACACATAATCGCTTTGGCGCGGCACGCGAGCAAGAATTGCCGCGATGGCATCGCCATAAGGAAACGTGTGGGCGCGTTTGTTCTTCGTGATCGAAGCGGGAAGTGTGATCGCGCGCTCATGCTCGTCGATCCATTCCCAGCGAAGGGAACCGATCTCGGTTCGCCGCTGTCCAGTGAGAATGAGAAGCGCGATAATGTTGGAGAAATTATCGGTGCCGTCGAGCGCAGTGCGATAAACGCCCGCGGCCTCATGGTCGGTCAACACGCGGTCACGCGGTAACCGCCTTGAGGTCTGCATACCCTCGCAGGGACTGTGATCAATGTAGTTGCGGCGTTGCGCCCAGCGAAAAAAGATTTTTATGGCGACGAGCGCATGATTCTGCTCGGCGGGTGTGGCGACGAGCCGATCTAACTTGTGGGCAATATCTTGCGGCGCTATGTCGGCAAGATGTTTCCTTCCGAAACCAAAATGGCGTTTGAGGAGCCGCGTGTAGTCCCTAACGGTGCGTGGTCGGTTCTTCTGGACGCACGCCGCAAGAAAGAGCAGAAGTGCTTCATCCCACGCAATTGATTTCGGCCGGTGCTTGCCGAGAGTGCGCTCAGCGAGAATGTACTGTGCTTGCTCCCGTGCTTGCGCGAGCGTGATCGTGGGATAGCGGCCGATCGTGATGAATCGCCGATCGGCGCCATGCTGAACGAAGAAGCTTCGCGTGCCGCCTTGCGACACACGACAACCGAACGCTGGCAGCACATTATCGTAGTAGAGCCGCTGTCCCTTTTCAGGGACAGCCAGCTTGCGGACGCTGATGTCGGTCAATCTCACGGAGTGAAACTCCGCCGCTCGGTTAGCTTCTGCCTAGCTTCGGCCTTAGCGGGTGTAAGGGCGATATGCTATGTGGCGGAGCGTATCAATAAATGCCCAAAAATAAAGGCTAAAAAGCGTTTTTCCGATTGGTATGCAAAACAATGGGATGCGTCGAAAGCGAATTATGATTCCGCTGCTCTAACCAGCTGAGCTACTCCGCCACTTTGAGTGACCGGTCGGCTGCACCAACTGGTCCCCCGGGTCCGGCTCGGGTTTCGCGAGACTGCGCCCGGGCGCGGCCGGCCCACCGGCACATGTACGGCATGGCGCCGCGCTTTCCAAGCGGTGCGACCGGGTGGTCAACGGTCTCACGCGGAGCTTCATAACGCCGACAAGGAACGCCCTCATCACCGGCAGCAACCACCGGTCTGACTGCAATTTTCCGACTTATCCACGTTTATTCACAATTGGAGATGCCCTCGTCCTAGGCTCTCCTCTATGGGTTGTATTATACCTTATTGATATTCTTCCGATTGTGCATCAGGAAACTCTAAACGCAGCGTGGGCCTGGGCTGAAGCTGCAATTTGAGTGACGGAATGCTCCAAAGAATGGGGCCTGGGGCAGGCTCGAGAAAAGATTTGGCACTCGCGGATTTGGTTCGCGGCCGTGCACGGCGCGTGAGTGCGGTGCTTCGGACGGCTCACTCGGCGACGCTCCGCCGAATTGCGTCGCAGCAGGTGCAGTCCGCACACCGACCATCTGAGCAGCATGATCGAGCGGGCTAAGAATCTAGGCCGAACAGTCATCTTCGACGTCGACGATCTCGTCGTCGATACGCGATACGCTCACCTTCTGATGGATACGTTGGATCAGGATACAGGGAGCGAGGCGCATCTGGATTACTGGTTTGGTTACATTGGCCGCCTGAACGCAGTTCTCCAGTTGTGCGACCGCGTGATCACCACCAACGAATACCTCGCGTCGCATATACGTGCCAGCGCCGGCAAGGACGTCCGCATCGTACCGAACTTCATCAACCGTGAGCAGCTTGAGTACTCTTTGCAGATCCACGCCGCTAAAAGAGCTTCACGATTTTTCGGCGACGGACACATTCACTTGGGGTACTTCAGCGGTTCGCCAAGCCACGACAATGATTTCGAGCTCATATCGGACACGCTTGCACGTCTGCTCGACAACGACCCGCGGTTACACATTCGGCTCGTTGGCTACCTCAACGTCAAGGGGCCGGTCGTTCGGCACAACGGGCGGATCGAACGTGTTGGCATGCATGATTTCCTTAATCTGCAGCGCTTAGTTGGTTCGACGGAGATCAATTTGGCGCCATTGCAAGACAATGTATTCACCAACTGCAAGTCCGAGCTGAAATTCTTTGAGGCCGGTGTAGTAGGCACGATTACCGTTGCGTCACCAGTATTCGCCTATCGCCAAGCTGTGACTGAGGGCGTCAACGGCTTCTTGGCGGGCCCATGCGAGTGGGAAGCGAAATTGCTCACCGCGGTCGACACTCTAAGCGGCAACCGCCGGGCTTATGCTGAAATGGCGGAGCGCGCGTTCGAGGTTTCCCTAAGCCGCTATTCCTGGGAATCTCAGGCACCGATCATAATGACTGCTCTACTGGATATGCCGAATGGCCCGTCGGAAAAGCCGGCATCTTCGGCTGTAATCCGCTTTCCTGAGCGTCTGCCGTCGGCGCCATCTCATGAACCGCGGTTTGGCTCCTTAACGATGACGGAAAAGTGCTCGGCGATGGCGGAAGCACAGTAAGCGGTTCTGCGATCCCAGGGCTCTGATGGCTTGATTTTTCGGGGGAGCGAGCGCGAACCCGATTTGCACGCGCGGCTACGCCGCGAGGCGATTGGCGGATCGCTGCTGCGCTGCCCAGGCCCAGGGCATGAGTTCGTCGAGGCGCGAGGCTGGCCAGAGATTGACGAGCTTTGTGAGCACGTCGGCGAAGTAGGCTTGCGGATCGACGCCGTGCAATTTGCAGGTCTCGACAAGCGAGGCGATGGCTGCCCAGTTCTCCGCCCCTTGATCGTGGCCGGCGAAGAGTGCGTTCTTGCGATTGAGCACAATGGGACGCAAGCCTCTCTCGACGATGTTGGTGTCGAGTTCGATGCGGCCGTCTTCGAGGAAGCGGGTGAGCCCGTCCCAATGGTTCAAGCCGTAGCGGATGGCTTCGGCGATGACGGACTTGCCCGAGACGCGCGCGAGCCGCTGTTCGAGCCAGGTTTTGAGAGCCAGCACGAGCGGCTTGCTGTTTTCCTGGCGCACGGCACGGCGCTCGTCGGCCGATCTGCCGCGGATCGTCTTCTCGATCGCGTAGAGATGAGCGATGCGATCGAGGGTTTCGCTCGCGATGGGTGCGGAGCCGCCCTTGGCGATGTCGAAGAACTTTCGTCGCAGATGGGCCCAACAGAAGGCGAGCGTGATGGCTTCGCCGAGATAGGCTACGTCGGCAATGGTCTTGTAGGCCGCGTATCCGTCGCATTGCACGATGCCGCGATAGGTCTCGAGCAGCTTTTGCGCGTGGACGGCGCCACGGCCCGGCGCATAGGTGTAGGCGACGGCGGGTGGATCGGTTCCACCCCAGGGCCGGTCGTCGCGGGCGATCGCCCAGAAGTATCCCTTCTTGGTGCGTCCTCGGCCGGGATCGAGCACCGGCGCCACCGTCTCATCGACCGCGATCTTGAGCGAGCCCAGAATGAGTTCGCGCAGCCGAAGATAGAGCGGCTTCAACTCCGCGGCGGCATAACCGACCCAGAATGCCAGTGTGGCGCGCTCGATCGCGATGCCTTGGCTCAGCAGAATCTGAGCTTGGCGATAGAGCGGCAAGTGCCAGGCATATTTGGCTGCCAGGACATAGGCCACCATCGCCTCGGTCGGCAGCCCGGCCTTGATCAGCCGCTCGGGCGCGGGCGCCTGGACGGGCGCCGCTTCGCAGGCCCGGCAGGCATATTTGGGACGATGTGCGACGATCACGCGGAACTGGGCTGGGATCACGTCCAGCCGCTGCGACGTCTCCTCGCCGATCACATGCATGGGCGCCCTGCAGCAGGGGCAGTTCGTGTCGTCGGGCTCGATCGTCACATCCACGCGCGGCAGATGGGCAGGAAGCGCGCCGCGATTGGCACGGCGCTTTTCGGCGCCCATCTTTGCGGCTATCGCGTCCTTCTTGTCGTCGTGGGCTTCGCTCTCGGCAATCGCCTGCTCGATATCCTCGAGCGCCAGGAGCAGTTGGTCGGGATCGAGCTTCTCCGAGCGTTTGCCGAAGTGCGCGCGTTGCAGCTGGCGAAGCAGATGGCGCAGGCGATCGATTTGCGAAAGCGCGCGGTCGCGTTCGGCTATCGCAGCGTCACGCTCCGCACACGCCGCCACCACCAGCGCATGTAGCGTATCGATGTCGGCAGGAAGCTGATTTGCGATCTCGCTCACGCAACAAACTGAATCAGATTCGCGTGGGTTTGTGGCGTACAGTTTTGCACCTGGTTCAATTTATCGCAGCTCTCACGATGTCGCCGTCGGTCGTGCAACTTCCCGCGCGTGCAGACGCGACCAGTCCATCCCGTCAACAAGCACCGCCAATTGCGCCGACGTCAACCGCATCACGCCGTCAGTGATCGGTGGCCACTTGAATGCGCCTTGTTCTAGCCGCTTCCAGAAAAGCACCAGTCCAGATCCATCCCAAGCCACAATTTTTACACGGTCCGCTCGCTTGGCGCGGAATACAAAAATTGTTCCAGAGAATGGATCTTGCCCGAGCGTCTCCCGCACCAGCGCCACAAGGCCATCTCCACCTTTTCTAAAATCAACCGGCTTCGTGGCCACCAGAACCTTCACCCCCGCCGTAACCGCGATCATGTCGCCGCCTTCACGGCCCAAAGCACATCCCGCAGCCAGCCAGGATCAACACCCGGTTCCGCATGAACCACCGCGCCGGCAATCTCGATGGTGATTGCCCCGGAGCCGTTCGCCGCCGCTCCGCCAGCACCGTCGTCCCGAGTCTCCCTCACGACCGGCACGAACATCGGCGCCGCATCGGCTGGCAACGTCACCAGACCGGCCCGCGCCGCCTTGCGCCAGGCAAACAGATGCTGCGGCAACATGTCGTGCCGGCGCGCCACCTCCGACACGACCGCCCCCGGCACATACGATTCCGCGACAATCCGCCCCTTCGCCTCGCCGCTCCAGCGACGCCGGCCTCCCACTCCAACCCTGATATCAACCCGGCCCCGTGGCGCCGAAGCGTCAACTATATCGTCGACCATATATGCGAACCGATCTGCCCAAGTTGGTTCGCATCTTGTCGCTCAAATCGCCCGTTACAAGGTGCGGGCGGAAGACCGCTTACAGTCGACCGGCCGCAGCTCAGCAAGGCAAGTAATCGCAATCGAAATGGTGCGTATGAAAAGTCTCGGGCCCCACACAAGGTGGGGCCCGCTCTTATCTATCCGCTTACAGGAGCTGCGAGGTCGCCGCACCCCGTTCATGCCTTTTGCGGAGCCTGTTCTTTCACCTGCCGCTTTTGACGCTGCTTGCGTTGCTTCGATGCCCGCCTGCGTCGCCGCATCGCGACAACGAGGGCCACAAACGCGACGAAGAGTGCGGCGGCACCGGTCGCGTTCGGCATCTCGGCTGCAATCTGTATGATTTGTTCCATGCGCATCCTTTCTGTTGGAAACGGATACCGCATACGAACAAAGAAGCAGGCTGAAAACGGTTGGTATGTTCGCCGGCGAGTAGAGAGACCAACGAATGCGCATCAGTGCCGAGAGATCACTTTTTTGAAATGCTCAATTCGAGCGTTGCGCTATCCCCACCTTAGCGCCTCTGCCATAGTTGCATACCGCATACTTGAGGGGTGAAGAGATCATTCATCGGAGCGATCATCGCCGCGGCGCTTTTGGTCGCACCCGTCGCCCACGCCCAGACAGACTACGCACAGATCGGCGACCCTTACACTGATACTCTCCAACTCTGGAGCGAGATCGCATCTGCGCTCTCCTCCCTTGGAAACGATGTCGCCTCAGTCTTCGGACATCAACTTTCCAGTGAACCGACCGCGTCTACTCAACAAGGACCCGCTTCGCTAGCCGCGGTGGCCGGGTCATTCAATAACGCTGGGGCGCCGACGAATACGGCAACGTCGACCGAACCCGCCGCAACCACGACTTCCGCCCCGACGACAGTTTCCAAAAACGTCGCAGCTACGCAATCGAACCCACCTCTGGCATCGATCCTTTCGAACCCCACGCCCGCCTTCGACGCGAGCGACTTCGTCAGCCAATCCGAACTCAGCAGCCTGCTCCTCACCCTCCGGAACTCTCTCGCCGCTCAAATGGGCACTGGGAATACAGCGGCTCCATCTCAAAACGTCGCCGCGGACGGTAACGCCGCGATCCCGTATGCGGCAGAGAACGACATCGGAAGTCTCCCCAACGTCACTATTACGAACGCGAACCTAACGGCCTCCGAAATCCCCGCGTTGAATTATTTTCCTTCGACCAGCACAATCTCGATCACGTACGGCGGCACGGGAATCTCAAACTCGCCGACGTTCGGGCAATTGCTTCTTGGAAATGGAAGCGGCGGCTACAACCTCGTCTCGACCTCATCACTTGGCATCGTCTCCGGCGGCGGTTCCGCTTCGACAACTTTACTCAGCGACAACAACACCTTCACCGGCTCCAATACCTTCTCCTCGCTCCTCACTCTCACCAACGGTCTGATATCAAACGCATCATCGACCTTCACCTCCACGTTGAACGCCAACACGTTGAACTTGATAAACGCGCTCGGCGTCGGAAGCGGTGGGACGGGAGTTTCCTCCACACCGTCATACGGCCAGCTGCTCCTCGGCAACGGCACCAACTACACCCTCACAGCGACAAGCTCGCTCGGCCTCCCCACCTTCGCCAACCTCTCCGCCTCCATCGGTGCAGCCTATCCTTTCGCCCTCACCGGCAACGCCACCTCAACACTCACTCAATTCAACGCAGGCTTGACCGCCTACGCATCCTCCACGATCGGCAACGGCGGCGCCAAGGGATTAACTATCAACGGGACTGCGACGACCACGGGTACCGCGTACTTCGCCGGGAACGTCGGCATTGGCACAACCAGCCCCGGCTCTATCTTCTCCGTCAACAACATCCTCAATCTCACTTCCGCAACGAGCACCTTGTATTCTACCGGTGGTATCAATCTCACCGCGGGGTGCTTCTCTATCAACGGCATCTGCGTGGGCGTGAGCGGCGGCACCCTATCAGGCGGAACCGCCGGCATGCTGGCGGCGTGGACAAGCGGTTCCTCACTGACAGCCACCTCGACCCCGACTGTCGCGTCAATTGTCGCGACCTCGACCACTGCAACGAGTTCGTTTGCGGGAGCGATATCCATCGGCAATGGCACAGGTCAGTTCACGTTGTCGATGAAAGACGCTGGTTCTGGAACCGACACCTTCAGCGTGCCGACGCTCCGTTCTACGCTTGCAAATTCTGTCACGGCTATGGACATCATTCCCAATGGAACGCCATCCGCGGTGGGCAGTCACCTGGCTTGGAACGATATTTGCGACACTGATATTCTGGGCGCAGACGGAAGTCAGGAGACGCAATGTCTCGATCTCGCAGCCGGCAGCAGCGCGATGTATGTGGGCGCGCTGGCTTACGGCGTCACACCTACCAAGCCGCTGGTGTTCCTGTACGGGTCATGGCCGGGCACCCAGGCGATGGAGATCAACACATCAGGGGAAGTAGGTATTGGGAACAGCTACGCCCCAACGCAGCTGTTCGATGTGGACGGGGCGTTCGTCGTCACCTCTGGTGGTCAGGTAGCCATCGGAGCGAACACACCCTACACTAGTGGCGGTGCACTCGACATCACAAAAAATAGCACGTACACGACAGAAAATGCTGGCATCACGATCGGCACGGGCAACACGAATAATGGTCAGCCTGAATTGTTGATGGGCGTCGATAACACCAATAACATTGCATACATCCAATCCGGTGCTCGCGGGGTCAGTTTTACTACCAAACCGCTAGTCTTAAATCCTAACGGCGGCCTCGTCGGCGTTGGCACGACTACTCCCTACAGTCCGCTCCAAGTCACCGGTCCCAACACCGCCTCCACTTCGGCCTTCGCGGTCGTAAACTCAGCCTCCACGACGGTCTTCTCCGTTTTCGACGACGGCAACTCGACTTATTCCGGCTCGATCTTCCAATCGTCCGACCAGCGGCTCAAAACGGACGTTACATCTCTCGACGCATCGTCATCGCTTTCCCGCGATCGAACTACTCAATCCTGTTTCTTACCTGCGCATCGACCAACCAGGCACCGGAGAGAACCTCGGCTTCATCGCGCAACAGGTCCAAACCGTATTTCCTGAACTCGTTTCCACCACCTCTGCCACCGCACTTACGCCCGACGGCACATTGACCTTGAACTACGAGGGGCTCATCTCTCCGATAGTGTCAGCTATCCAAGCGCTGTATGCGGATGTGCAAAACCTTGACCAGACTGTAGCTGGCTTCGCGCAATCCTTCACAACGCACATGCTGACCGGCTACGATGTAACAGCCAACAACGAACTTTGTGTCGGCTCAACATGCGTCACGCCCGCTCAATTCCAGTCGATGGTCACAGCTGCCAACACCTCGCAATCGTCAGCGCAGGAGAGCGAAACACCATCGTCTGACGACTTGCAGGCGACTGACACCCCGCCCGTCATAGAGATCAACGGCGACAACCCCGCCATCGTCCAAGTCGGCGTCACCTACAACGATCTCGGCGCCACGATCACCGGCCCAGAACAAGACCTCAATCTCGGGATCAGTACATTCGTGAATGGCGTCGCCACGTCGCCTGTCGAGATCGACGAATCGGCAATCGCAACCGATACGATCGACTACGTCGCCACCGATCAGAGCGGCCTCACCTCAACCTCCACTCGCACCGTCATCATCGAAGCGGCTGCCGACAGCGCGACCACGACCGACGCCACGACAACCACCCAGTGACCGAGCCGCTCATATTTGAGGGGTTGACCTACGTCGCAATGAAAGACGCCGCCGCCGGCTCAAACCTCTCGACCGAATATCTCGCTCGCCTCGCGCGATCGGGTCGCCTCCGCGCCCACATGGCCACAGGCATGTGGTTCATCGAAATGCACTCTCTCCAGCAATTCATCTCCGCCCGTAACACAACCCATTATCAATCTTCCCAGAACGATTTGAATCGCTCCGGTGACAGCTCGGTGTAGCGCACGGTGTGTTGGATATTTTTGTGCCCGAGATAGTGTTGCAGCGCCCGAGTATCCTGCCCATCATTCGCTAACTTGAACCCGCATGCGTGCCGCAGCATGTGGGGGTGCACCGGGAAAGGAAACTTCGCCTCCTCCGATATCCGTGCAACCAATTTGCGAAAGCCGGCCGTCGTCATCGGCGCCAAGCGTTCCGTCACAAACGCATATCGGCTTTCTGGTTGCTCACGTTTCAGCCGGCGCAGCGCTCGTATCTCTCCCCCCCCGATCGGATGCACGCTTGGCGTGCCGTTCTTGATCCGCCGCACGTGCAGCATTCCCCTACTCAGATCGATCTGCTCCCAACGCAGCGAGCATAACTCCGCTGCTCGCAGCCCGTGCCGGTATGCAACAAGGATCATGGTCGCATCGCGATGACCGTACGCTCGCAAACATTCCGATGTTGGCGACGTTGAATACATCGCAGAAAAGGCCCCTTCGCTTCCGCTCTATTTGAGGTCGGGAATGAAGAAGGCTGGTCTCTAAGACCAGCGCGCCGTAGCGCCCTCGCAGTCAAGTGAGGCAATGATCTACTGATTTTGAGCAGCGGCCTTATCTCGAATCAGGAACAATCGGTCAGGGAGGGTGCAGGCCGTGGCCGGTAATTTCCTGGAGACAGCGTCGAATGCAGCGATTTCGGCAAATTGTTGCTTGGTCAAAAGCCGTTCGTCATGAACGTCATAAGCTGGTGGGCGGTAACCATCCGCAAGCGCAGCCCATATAGTCATGTTGCGGCAGTCGAACGTCCATCTGTGACACGACGGGCCGTTTTCACTTTGATGGCACACAGTCGCGCTGCTTCTGCCGAAGAGGTCAAACTTTAGGGTATTTATGCGGATCGTTCCCGCCCATTGACCAGTGTCGTCTGCTATCATCCCCAGAGGCAGCGGCGAAGAAGCGGAGGCAATCGGTGCGTTGACCTGAGATGCTTGTTTGCCGCTTACGACAAAGACGATGCCTACGACTAAGAGCAGAACAAAAAGCTTTCTGCCCAATGACCATTCGTCCATCGACCAACCGCCCCCAGAGCGCAGGTAAGTGCCGCAATGCTGGCAATACTCCGCATTGCGCCCGACCCTCTCGTTACACTGGTGGCAGCGGGCCATCACTCCCCTACATCACGCCGCCGTCTGATCGTGGATGCCAGGGTAGCAGCCGCGTCCTCAACTCACAAAGACAGACTAACGCGGAAATTGTAAGGAGCTGATCGCGCCCTGGATTGTGACCGGAGCGCCGGCCCGCAGAGGCCGCCAAAGCGTCATACGAATGTCCGAGGCGCCCGGTCTCGGCTCGCGCGATCTCGTTGCATCAACAAGAAAATTTTGTGCCGCAAAAAACCCGAGCCTATAGCGAGCCTAGCGCTTTTCGTTCTTCTGCTAAGTCCTTGAAATCATTGGCGCGCTCGAAGGGATTCGAACCCCTGACCCCCAGATTCGAAGTCTGGTGCTCTATCCGGCTGAGCTACGAGCGCGCGCGGGGCTCACAATAGCCGCTTCGGGGCGAATGTCACGACCGCCGCGCTGCCTCACGGCAGATGAAACATGATCAGCTGATCGGTGTTGCCGTTGCCGCCCGGCGTGAGTGAGCCGCCGACGAAATAGGCGTTGTCGCCGATGGTGGCGCCGCCAAAGCCGTGCCGGCCGTGGGGCATCGGAGCCAGGGTGGTCCAGCGGTCGGTCTTTGGATCGTAGCCTTCGTTCTCGGCGAAGGTGTGATCGGGCGGCAGCTCGCCGCCGAGCACCAGGATCAGCCCGTGATAGTAGGCGCTCGCGAGTCCGCTGCGCGGCGTCGGCAGCGGCGCGGCCGAGGTCCACTTGTCCGTTGCCGGATCGTAAACTTGGTGCAGCCCGGTGCGGTCGAGCGGGCCTTTGAAGCGTCCACCGATGACGTGAATTTTTCCGTCGACCGCAGCGATGACCATGTGGTCGCGCGCCGTCGGTAGCGGCGCAGCTTCACTCCATGTGCCACTTTGCGGATCAAAAACCTCGTGAGCCGCCACAACGACAGCGTCGAGGCCGCGCCCGCCGATGACGTGGATCTTGCCGCCGACCGTCGCGGCACCGGCCGAGCCGCGCGCCGTCTTCATGGGCGGCAGCGTCCGCCAGCTATCTTTCGCCGGATCGTACTCGAAGGCGCCGGTGCCGGCGCCCTTGTGCACGGAGGCGGTGAAGCCGCCGAACGCGTAGATTCTGCCGCCGGCCGCCGCAACGGCGAGATGGTCGCGGCCTTCCGGCAGCGGCGCCCGCGCACGCCACGTGTCGGTCGCCGGATCGTACTCGTCGTGATAAGGACCGGCCGTCCCATTCACCGAACCGCCAAGCGCGTGCAGCTTGTCGTTGAGCGCGATCGCCGCCACCTCGCCGCGCGCGGCCGGAAGCGGCGCCTTTATTGTCCAAGTCCCAATCAATGTTCCGGCCGATTCCTGCGCGCGAACGGCGGCCGCAAAGGCCAATGCCGCGACTACGAACAGCATCGCGCCGATGACATGCCTGCGCTGCGCTGCACCAAGAATTCTTCTCATATGCGTTCCACCCGTTGTTTTTTCCACTTGCGGCGCAACCCAAGCCGAATGTGTCATTTGGATGCAAGAAATATGACGCCCGCGGATGGCGGGCAACAGCTAAGCTTTCGACATGCCCGGCGCGCTTAGGCGCTATGCCCCAGCCGCTCAGGAACAACGGAAACAACGAACCTTCCAGTCGGGTTGTGTCTTGGTACTGAAAAAAACGGGAGATCCGTCATGAGCGATTATCGCTATCCGAACGATCCGTTGCAACGCGACTCGCCCTACGACCTGAATGCACGCACCGGTAACGTGGCTTCAGGATGGATCGCGGGCGGCGTTTTTCTGGTCATCGTTATTGGACTTGTGTTCGGCATAGGCCATATGCCGAATCAGGCCAACCACAACACGCCGGTGAATAACGCGTCACCCATGGCGCAGCCGGTGCCGAGTGGTCCGGCGAGCCGAACCTATTCGCCAACGCCTATGAGTCCGATTCAGAGTCCGGCTCAGACTCCTGCGCCCGCACAGCCGCAGCCTTAACGAGCGCTGCGCATCGCACAACAGAACGGCCCCGTTCTCCAGCGGGGCCGTTTTTATGTCCGCATCACTCCGTCACCTCACGTGCGATGTCGAGCCCCGCGCGGGTGACGCTGACTCCGGCTGCTTCGCTCAGCCGCACGACGTTCACCGTGCCGGCATATTCGGGCGATCCCGAATAATGCGCCGGCACCGACCCGCTGCCGACGCGCAGCGCGCGATTCCAGTGGCCGAGCGCCACGTAGTCTGCGCCGGTCGCCGCAATCTCCGCATCGCCGATGAGCCAAGACGGCCGCGGCCCTTTGCTGCGATCGGGGGCCGGCTCGTAGTGACCATGCGCCATCGCGATTTGCCAGCGGGTGCGCCGCGGGCGACGCTCACGGCCAAGCCCGAACGGAATCATATCGTCGTAGTCGCGATGGGCGCGGCCCCAGACTTCCAGCGACAGTGGCGCAAACACGATGGAATCTTCATGGGTAACGCCGATGACGTGCAGATTCTTCACCGCCGCGAGCGCGCTGCCGCGATAGACCGCTTCAGCCACCGCCGGATCGTGATTGCCCGGAAGCACCACGATGGGCAGCGCGGCGCCGGCCATCACGGCTGCGGCACGCTCGATCAGATCCTGCGGCACGCGGTGGCTGTCGAACGTATCGCCGGCGAGGATCACAATGTCGGCGTTCATGCCACGCGCTGCACCCAGTACGCAGGCCAGTCCTGCGGTGCCGTCGCCGCCGTGCAGCCGTGCCGTATAATCGTGATCGACGTGCAGGTCCGAACTGTGAACGACAACGATGTCGCGGACGGGCGGCGGGGCTGGTGACATTCTGCGTGGCGCCGATTTACGGCCTTAGCGTTCGAACGCGGCATCGATCGGCACGCGATAGCCGTTGGCCAAGCGGTTGGTCTCGTTCGCCATGCCGACGACGGCCATCAGCTCGCCGAACATTTGTTCGCTCATGCCCGCCTTGCGCGCCGCCGCGCCATGGCTGGCGATGCAATAGCCGCAGCCATTGGTAACGCTGACCGCAAGATAGATCATCTCCTTGGTCACGGCGTCGAGCGCGCCCGGCGCCATGATCTCCTTGATGCTCTCCCAGGTGCGCTTAAGTGTTGCCGGATCGTGCGCCAAGTATTTCCAGAAGTTGTTGACGTCCTCCACCTTCCGCGTGCGCTTGATGTCGTCGAACACGGCGCAGACCTCCGGGCTGGCGTCGCGATACTCGATCGGGCCGTGAGCGCTCATGATTTGCTCCTGCGCGGTAAGCGGTTCGCGACATATATAATTCGCATCTCTACACCGCAGCATTATCCGCCGTGCACGAGGCTCGCAATAATCCCGATCACGGCACCGATAAGCAGCGCAACGCACGCGGCCGCCTGAATGCCGAAGCCGGGACCGCGCTTATTGGCGGCCTCCGAGTAGCCCACCATGTAAAGGGCGCGCCCGCCTATCCAGATAAGTCCCAGCACGGCCGCGCCGATATCGCTGACGTAATAAGCGAACAGCCACAGCAGCGGCAGGAAGATCGGCATCCACTCGAGCGTGTTGGCTTGCACCCGGAAGACCCGTTCGAAATCTGGATTGCCGGAAATCGCCGGCACTGGCACGCCATATTTGCGTCGCGCGGCAGGAACGCGCGTGCTGGTATAAAAGTAAAAAAGAACAGCGAGCACGGTCACAAGCGCGGTCCAATGCGGCATATCGAAATCCCCGGTTACAGCGCCGAAACGCCGGAATAGCCGCGCGGTAGTTCACACAATCGCGCCACGGCGGCAATGCTCTTAAAGTGGCTCGTCCTCGCCGTCCTTGGCAATTCGTTCATCCTCTGTTCTTATAGCTACTGAGTCGCGACGCGGGGGTTCATTTTGCGCATTGCGTTAGGGGCAGGCCGTCGCCTTGGCAGTAGCCTTGGCCCTCCATGACCTATCTTGAAAAGCTCAATCCGCAGCAGCGCCGGGCCGTTGAGCATGGCGGATCGGTGCTGGCCGATGCCGGCCCGCTGCTGATCATCGCCGGTGCAGGCTCGGGCAAGACCAATACTCTCGCCCATCGCGTCGCCCATTTGATCGTCAGCGGCGCCGATCCGCGCCGCATGCTGCTGTTGACGTTCTCGCGCCGGGCGGCGGCGGAGATGAGCCGGCGCGTCGAGCACATCACCGCCAGCGCCATGCGTGAGCGCGCAAACGCGACGACGGCGTCGATTTCCTGGTCCGGCACTTTTCACGCCATCGGCGCGCGCCTTCTTCGCGAATACGCCGAACGCGTCGGTCTCGAACGCGCCTTCACCATTCACGATCGCGAGGATTCCGCCGATCTGATGAATCTGATCCGCCACGATCTCGGCTATTCCACAACCGCGAAGCGTTTCCCCGCCAAGAATACGTGTCTGGCGATCTACTCGCGCACCGTGAACGCCCAGAGCAACCTCGACGAGGTGCTCGATGCGTGCTTTCCGTGGTGCTCGAATTGGGAAGCAGAACTCCGCGCGCTGTTCGCGGCCTATGTGGAGGCAAAGCAGCGCCAGCACGTCCTCGATTACGACGACTTGCTGCTCTACTGGGCGCAAATGATGGGGGAACCGGCCATCGCGGCGGATGTTTCCGAGCGTTTCGACTACGTCCTGGTCGACGAATACCAGGACACCAATCGCCTGCAGGCGGAGATCCTGCTGGCGCTGAAACCGAACGGCAAAGGGCTCACAGTCGTCGGCGACGACGCTCAGTCGATCTACTCGTTCCGCGCCGCGACCGTGCGCAACATTCTCGACTTTCCCGGCCATTTCAGCCCGCCTGCCGAAGTCGTCACGCTCGAACACAATTACCGCTCCACGCAGCCGATTCTTGCCGCCGCCAATGCGGTGATCGATCTCGCCGCAGAACGGTTCACCAAGAACCTGAAATCCAATCGCGCCTCCGCCGAGCGCCCCTATCTGGTCAGCGTGCCGGACGAAGCCGAACAAGCGCGCTATGTGGTCGAGCAGGTCCTGCACAATCGCGAGTGCGGATTGGCGCTTAAAGCCCAAGCGGTGCTGTTTCGCACCTCCCATCACTCGGGGCCCGTCGAGGTGGAATTGACCCGGCGAAATATTCCGTTCGTAAAGTTCGGCGGCCTGAAATTCCTCGAAGCGACGCACATCAAGGACGTGCTCGCCTTCCTGCGCTTTGCCGAGAACGTGCGCGACCGGGTCGCGGGCTTTCGTGCGCTGCAGCTGCTTCCCGGCGTCGGCCCGGCGACCGCCGCGCGCGCCCTCGATTGCGTCGCCGAGCGCTCCGATCCCGCGCCTGGACTTCTTGCCTTCGCACCGCCCGCTGCCGCACGGGAAGACTGGCCGGACATTCGTCGAAACGCTGCGGCTCGTGCGCGGCGCGGGAGCCGGCTGGCCGGCCGAGTTCGATCTCGTGTGCCGCTGGTACGAGCCGCACCTGCAACGTCTCCACGAGGACGCGGCCATGCGCCAAGCCGACCTCGTGCAGCTTGCGCAGATCGCGCAGACCTATCCGAGCCGCGAGCGCTTCCTCACCGAACTGACGCTCGATCCGCCCGAAGCCACCAGCGACGAAGCGGGCGCGCCGCTGCTCGATGAGGACTATTTGATCCTTTCGACCATTCACTCCGCCAAGGGCCAGGAGTGGAACTCCGTCTATCTGCTCAACAGTATCGACGGCTGCATCCCGGCCGACCTCGCGACCGGCACCGCGCCGGAAATCGAGGAAGAACGCCGCCTCCTTTACGTCGCCATGACCCGCGCCAAGGATCATTTGCATCTCATCATCCCGCAGCGCTTTTATGCCCACACCCAGCGCCGCAACGGCGACAGGCATATGTACGCGGCGCGGACGCGCTTTATTCCTGCTTCGATCCTGCACCTTTTCGCACGCTGCACATGGCCGCAGGCAGCCGCGGCTGCCGCCACCAAAGCGGAGCCGGCCGCGACGGTGGACATTCCGGCTCGCCTGCGCGGGATGTGGAACTGATCTTTCTTCAGATTCCGCAACGCGGCGCGCCCAAGCAATTGGAGCGGCTTTCTTCGCCACTCGTTCACCAACCCAGCATCCAGAGTTCGGACCGATCGAACTCGATACGTGTTTCCCCATTGACCCTATGTCCGACACAACCGCGGGCAAGCGCCGGCACGCTGCAGCGGAGCGGATTGGAGAAACGCCATGCAGCGCACCATCACGATGCTGATCGCCGATGACTCCCTCGTCACGCAGCAGACCCTTGCCGACGCCGCGCTCGCGTCGAAATTGCCGCTGCGATTCACCGCGACCGATAATGGCCGCGAGTGCCTGACGCTGCTCAACAGCGCCAACATCGATCTCGCTTTCATCGACGTGCATATGCCGGAACTGTCGGGCACCGAGGCTTTCTGGACGGCAAGGAAGCAGGGCATCAAGACCTTTGTCACGCTGATGTCGACGCCGCCGGCCGCCGAAGCGGTGGATATGGCCATCAAGCTGCGGGCCTACGAATTCCTGTTCAAGCCGTTCACCGTCAGCGACGCGGTCGGCATCATGAAGACCTACGCGCGCATTTCGTCGCCGACGAAGATCCTGATCGTCGACGACTCCTTGACCGTGCGCCAGATCGTGCAGAAGATCGTTCAAGGCAGCGTGTTCAATTGCCAGATCACCCAGGCGAGCGGCGGCGAGGCGGCGCTTGCGGCCTGCCGGGCCACGGAATTCGACGCCGTGTTTGTCGATCGCAACATGCCGGGCCTCGACGGACTCGCGACGATGAGTCGGCTGCAGCTCATCCAATCGTCGTTGAAGATCGTGATGATGTCGGCGGAGCGCAATCCGGCCAAGGAGCGCCAGGCCATTGAAAACGGCGCCTGCGCGTTTTTGCAAAAGCCGTTCCATTCGGAGGACGTGGACCGCGTGCTGCACGCCGCGTTCGGCTTGCGGTCACCCAATCTGAAATTGCAAAGCCGGGAACCGTATTTTGACGTCGCCATCGAAGGCAGCACCATTCGCCTGGCGCACAAAACCAGCGGTCATGTCTTCGAATATCTGTGGTCGCAAAAGCCGCCTTATCTGCGCAACCACATCGTTCATGCCGCGTCGGCCTGCGACATCGCGCCGGCGCGCGTGGCGCCGGCCGCGGAGGAAACGGCCCTGCTGCAACTGCGCTCGCAGCACCTGCTCGCGGCGTAAAGCTGCGGCCGCGGCCGGTTGTGGCCGGCCCGGCGGCGAGGCACAATCTCCCCATAAAAAGCGGGGAGTGACATGCCGAAGACGCCGGACTATTTCGCCGGAAAAACCATCATCATCACTGGCGCCGCGAGCGGCATCGGCCGCGCCACGGCGCTCATCTTTGCGCGCGAAGGCGCCAACGTCGTGTGCGCCGACCTCAACGAGGCCGGTGCGCGCAAAACCGCCGACGACGTCAACGGCAAGGGCAGCCAGGCGCTGGCGCTCAAGGTGGACGTCACCTCGCGCGCGCAAGTCAACGACTTGGTCAAGCGCGCGCTTGCCGCCTTCGGCAGCGTGCATTTTCTGTTCAACTCGGCGGGCGCCGCGATCCGCCGCGCGAAGTTTCTCGACATCGACGACGCCCTTATGGAAAAGACCTTCGCGCTCAACGTCAGCGGCACGCTTTACGCCATGCAGGCGGTGCTGCCGCACATGCTGGAGAAGAAGCAAGGCGTCATCGTCAACATGGCGAGCATGGCGCACCGCCGCGGCGGCCCCGGTTCGTCGGTCCACTATGCGGCGGCCAAGGGCGCGGTGGTGTCCATGACCATGGGCGTGGCGCGCGAATATGCTGCGTCCGGCATCCGCGCGCTGTCCATTTCGCCCGGTCCGATCAAGACGCCGTTCCAGGATGCGGCCGGAAGTTCGCCCGAACTGGTGAAGCGCTTTCTGGAGGACGTACCGATGGGACGCTTCGGCGAGCCCGAAGAAATCGGCGAACTCGTCCTCTTCATGTGCTCCGACGCCTGCCCGTTCATGACCGCCGACACCGTCTACGTGAACGGCGGCGGCGGCTGGCGGTAATTGGTGATGGCTCGACGCCGCATGTCGCATTGGCTGCCGATTGTGTTCGCCTGCGTCGCCGTGGCGAGCGGCGCCAGCGCGGTGCAAGCTCAAGCCCAAAACGCTGACGGCGTCACGTTCAAAGTCGGCGTGACCACGCGTCACGTTTTGCCGAGCGGACCCTACGATTGGCGCGGCGCCGGTTCGCACGCCTTGCTCGAAGTCGTCTGGTACCCGGCCGAAAGCGGCGCCCAGCCGAAACCGCAGCGGATTCCGCCGGTCGGTGAGGCGATATTCGAGGCCGCTCCGGCCGCGCCCGAAGCGCGGATCGCTCTGAGCCCGCAGAAATTTCCGCTCATTCTGCTGTCGCATGGCACCGGCGGAACCGCGCAATCGATTGCCTGGTTCGCCACGGCTCTGGCGTCGCGCGGCTATATCGTTGCGGCGGTGAACCATCCCGGCAACAACGCGATGGAGCCGTACACGGTGCAAGGCTTTGTGCTCTGGTGGCTGCGCGCCAAGGATATCAGCA
Source organism: Xanthobacteraceae bacterium (assembly GCA_049584975.1). Lineage (GTDB taxonomy): Bacteria > Pseudomonadota > Alphaproteobacteria > Rhizobiales > Xanthobacteraceae > BOG-931. The sequence goes on from JBAUYV010000067.1 coordinate 22,315, forward strand.
CGGTGCTCGACGACATCTTGGCCGATCCGGACTTTGCGCCCCGTATCGATCAACAACAGATCAACGCCGCGGGCTTTTCGCTCGGCGGCTACACAATGATCGAACTTGCCGGTGGCATCACCTCGCGCCGGCATTTCGATGCGGTTTGCGCGGCGGCGCCCGATCAGGTGAGCTGCCATGCGCCGCCGGAATTCGCCGATCTGCTCGCCAAAGCTCGCGCTCTTGAGGCGTCCGATCCGGGCTTTGCGCAAGCGCTGCGCGGTGACGAACAGCCTTACCGCGATCCACGCATCCGCGCCTTCTTCGCCATGGCGCCGGCGCTCGGGCCGGCTTTTACGCCCGACAGCCTGAAGACCATCGACAGACCGGTCATGATCGTCGCCGGAGCCGCCGACCATGTGGTTCCGGTCGACGCCAACGCAAAATATCTCGCCGCGACGATCCCGCACGCGGCTTTGACCATATTTTCCGGCGGCGTGGACCATTACACGTTCTTGGACCAATGCACGCCAGTTGGGCGCGACACTCGGCCGATGCTCTGCGTCGATAAGCCGGGCGTCGACCGGGAAGCGGTTCACGATGCCACGGTCGCGCTTGCCGCCAAATTTTTCGGCGGCCGCTGAAGCCTTACGCGGACCGCTCCTCGGCCAAAACGAGCTTGTCGCGGCTGCGGGTGACGCCGCTCGGCCAGCTCTTGTCGAAATCGGCGATCAGCGGTTTGAGAATCTCGTCCTTCATCGCCGCGTCGAGACTGGCCTGATCAGCGAACTGATAAATGGCGTAATGCACGCCGGGATCGATCGTGCTCCAGTACCGCCAGGCCTTCTCGGCTTTGAAATCCTTAAGCGCCCACGGCAGATGGTCGGTCGAATACCATCGATCGAATTTTTGCCGCAGCGGCTCGGTGACCACCGCGCGCACCATGAAGTAAGCTTTCGGCATCGCGTCCCCTCTCAACACTTGCCTGCCACGGTCTCGCGGCCGTCGGTCTCAATCTGGATGCGCAACGCCTTGGTGAGCAGGCCGTTGGCGTAGTAGTTGCCGACCGTATAGGTGAGCTCCACGATCGATTTCGGCGAGAAATATTTCTGCAATTCGGCGAAGGTCGGATCGTCGACGTCGCCGCCATGGGCCATCTGCTCGGCATAGCCGAGCACTGCCCGCTCCTTCGCGTCGAACAGGACCGAAGTCTTCCACGCCGGCAGCGCGGCGAGCTGGGCGTCGGTAAAGCCGCACATCTTGAACAGCGGGATGTGCTGGTTGATCTCGTACTTCGAATCCACGATCTGCGCGGTGCGCATGATGGTGAGCTCGATCAGCCGCCGCGGCACCTCCGAATCGAAGCGGATGGCGAACGCCATGGTGCTGGCGACCTGGCTGAATTTCGGCGAATGGCCGGTGGTGAGTTGCAGATTGATGACGGCACCGCCCCGCGCGCGCCGCTTGGCGAACATCTCCTGCAACACCGGATCGAGCGGCTGCGGCAGCGGCGGCAGGCGCGACACCTTTTGTTGCTCGACCGGCGGCTTCTCCTGCGCGCCGAGCGGCCCGGCCATAACGAGGCCAATGAGTCCGGCGCCGATCCAGGTCAGTGTTCGCATTGGCGTTGCCCTTCCGTTTCTCATTCGCCCCTGATCCCTGCGGCTTTGATGATCGGCCACCATTTCTCGATGTCGGCCTTATGGAAAGCCGCGAGGCCTTCGGGCGTTTGCTGCTCGCGCGAGGCGATATCGAGGCCGAGGTTGGCGAACCGCTGGCGCACCTTCGCGTCGGCGAGCGCCGCCACCATGGCGCCGTTGAGCTTAGCGATGATGTCTGGCGGCGTACCCTTGGGCGCGAACAGGCCGAACCAGCCCGATATATAAAGACCCGGAACGCCGGACTCGTCGGCCGAGGGAATGTCGGGCATGGACGCGGAGCGCTGCGGCGACAGTTCGGCCAGCGCCTTAATGGTGCCGGCGCGCACCTGCGGCAGCGCCACGGCGCCCTGCACCAGCAGCAGATCGACCTGCCCCGAGATCAGATCGGTCATGGCCGGGCCGGCGCCGCGATAGGGCACGAACAGCACCTTGGTGTCGGTGAGTTTTTGCAACAAGATGCCGCCGACCTGCGCCGACGCATTCTGATTGACGAACTTGGCGTCGCCAGGATGCGCCTTCATCCAGGCAACCAGCGTTTTCAAATCGTCCGCCGGCAGCGTCTTCTTGGCCACCAGCAGCATTGGATTGAGCGAGACCAGGCCGATCGGCGCAAAATCGGCATGCAGGTCGTAATTGAGATTGTAGATGATGCTGCCGGTGTGGGTGTCCCACTGGCCGATGTCTATGGTGTAGCCGTCGGGCGTGGCGCGGGCGAGCCGCCCCACCGCGATGCTGCCGCC
>JBAUYV010000068.1:0-1503 GCA_049584975.1 Xanthobacteraceae bacterium
CCATAGCGGCCGCATCGTCACAGAGGCAAGCCTCCAGACGAAAACAGGCCGAATACATGACCGCCCCCGAACGCTTCGCAAAAAAAGTCAGATTTGCTCTTGCACCGCGGCCACCGTCCATACATGAACCATCCCCGACCCTTGTTTGGCGCGCACGAGAGCGCTAGCTGCAGGTACAAATGGCCACAAAGCTGATTCCCCCGGGCCCTCCGTCCGGCGACGTGCAGGAGATCGCGCTGCGCGAGGCGCTCGAGGAGCGCTATCTCGCCTACGCACTCTCGACCATCATGCATCGGGCGCTGCCGGACGCGCGCGATGGGCTCAAGCCCGTGCACCGGCGCATCCTCTACGGCATGCGGCTTCTGCGGCTCGATCCCGGAGCGGCGTTCAAAAAGTCGGCAAAGATCGTCGGCGACGTGATGGGCAACTTCCATCCGCACGGCGACCAGGCGATCTACGACGCGCTCGTTCGCCTCGCCCAGGATTTTTCCTCGCGCTATCCGCTGGTCGACGGCCAAGGCAATTTCGGCAACGTCGATGGCGATAATGCCGCGGCCTATCGCTACACCGAAGCGCGGCTCACCGAGGCCGCGCGGCGTCTGCTCGACGGCATCGACGAAGACGCGGTCGATTTCCGTCCCAGCTACGACGGCGTGATGAATGAGCCGGCGGTGTTGCCGGCGGCCTTTCCCAATCTGCTCGCCAATGGCGCCCAGGGTATCGCGGTGGGTATGGCGACCTCGATCCCGCCGCACAACATCGCCGAGCTGTGCGACGCGGCCCTGCATCTCATCGAGACGCCAAACGCGCGCACCCGCACGCTCCTCAAATTCGTGCCTGGGCCCGATTTCCCGACCGGCGGCCTGGTGGTCGATCCGCCAGAGGCGATTGCCGAGGCCTATACCACTGGGCGCGGCTCGTTCCGGCTGCGCGCGCGCTGGAAGACCGAGGACACCGGCCGCGGCACCTATCAGATCGTCGTCACCGAAATCCCCTGGCAGGTGCAGAAGATGCGGCTGGTCGAGCAGATCGCCGCGCTGATCAACGAAAAGAAATTGCCGCTGGTCGCCGACATGCGCGATGAGTCGGCCGAGGACGTGCGGCTCGTGTTGGAGCCGCGCTCGCGCAGCGTCGATCCCGCGCTGATGATGGAAAGCCTGTTCAAGCTCACCGAGCTGGAAAGTCGCATCCCGCTCAACATGAACGTGCTGCTGCGCGGCCGCATCCCCAAGGTGGTTGGGCTCGCGGAAGCACTGACCGAGTGGCTCACGCACCGCCGCGAAGTGCTGCTGCGCCGGTCCCGTTATCGGCTCAATCAGATCGAACACCGGCTCGAGGTTCTGGGCGGCTATCTCGTCGCCTACCTGAACCTCGACAAGGTCATCAAGATCATCCGTAAGGAGGATGAGACGAAGCCGGTATTGATGACGACCTTTCGGCTTTCCGACGTGCAGGCCGACGCCATCCTCAACATGCGGCTGCGCAATCTGCGCCGGCTGGAAG
>JBAUYV010000069.1:0-3291 GCA_049584975.1 Xanthobacteraceae bacterium
AGCGTCTCATTGATCGGCGTGCCTTCGAACTGGAAGTCGCCGAGATCCTTGGCGAGCGGCAACTTGGCGATGGTGAGCTGGTACTTGATCGAGCGCGCTTGCTTCTCGTTGATCTCGGCGTTGAGCAGATCACCGACGATGCGCTGAGGCTCATGCTGGCGTTTGACGGCCGTGGTCATGATCTCGTCGAAGGCGGCCTTCATGCCGTAGAGCTTGAGCTCACCCATGAGGTCGAAGAGTTGAGTTCGTTCCATTAGCTGGTTCTCCTGAGGTTGTCGTAACGGGCACAGTCGGCGATCGGCGCATGACGCAATGTCAGCGCGGCCGGCGTGAGGATGGTGACTGGCGGGCCAGGATCGCGCTGACGGGCAAGGATGTTGAGAACAACATCGGCAGAATGAACGCCGTGGGCGATCGCTTCGGCACAAGCCGCCTCGACCGCCGGTAGACCGTCGGTCAGCACCGCCGTGAGGATGTCAACCATCTGCCGATTGCCGTCATCAGCACCGGCGAGCTTGCGCCGTACGCGCTCCATCGACGCTGGCAGCACCCAGTCCTTAAAGGGTGCGCCGTTGCGCAGGGCGCCGGGTTTGCGGGCGAGCACAGGCACGTAATGCCAGGGATCGTAGACCGTCTCGCCACGACCGAATGATCGGGAATGTTCGGCAACGATCCGCCCGTCCTGGCGGATCACGATGCGGTCGGCGTAGGCGTGGACCTCGACCGGACGCCCGACAGCACAGGCCGCTACCGAGTACTTGTTGTTATCGAAGCGTACCAAGCAGGTCTTCGAGACCGACGCCGGCACTGCGTGGAATCCATCGAACCTGCCGGCATAAGGAACAAGCTTCGGCCGCTCCGCCTCGAACACCTCCCAGACCGTCTGCTCGGTTAGTTCCGGATGGTGATGCACCTTGGCGTAGGCAATGCATTTATCGAGCAGCCAGGCGTTCAGTTCGTCGAGGTTCTTGAACCGCAGTCGCGGCGTGAAGAAGCGCTCGCGGACCAGTCCGACCTGGTTCTCTACCTGACCCCTCTCCCAACCCGACGCCGGCGTGCAGGCGACCGGATCGACGAGGTAATGACTGCACATCTGCAGGAAACGGCGATTGTAGAGGCGACCCTTGCCGACGAAGATGGTCTCCACCGCAGTCTTCATGTTGTCGTAGATGCCGCGTCCGCAGGTCCCCTTGAACAGCGCAAAGGCTCGGTCGTGCGCGTCGAACACCATCTCCTGCGTCTCGCGCGGATAGGTCCGCACGAACAGCATCCGGCTGTGGCAGAGCCGGACATGGGCGGCCTTCACGATCACCGTCACGCCGCTGAGCAGGACGACTTCGTGGCTCCAGTCGAACTGGTAAGCTTCACCAGGAGCAAAGCTCAGCGGGACATACGCTGTAGCCGTCGCTTGCCCATGCTGCTTGGCCCATCGCCTGGCATAACGGCGCACGGCGTCGTAACCACCGTCGTAGCCGCGCCCGCGTAGCTCCTCGAAGATCCGGATCAGTGTTAGCTGCTCACGGGCGGGCTTGCTCGCATTGCCTGCCAGCAGTCCATCGAGTTCTTCAGTCCATCGCCCAAGCTTCGGTCGGGGCTGTATGTCTCGTTCGTACTCGAAGGATGTTGCACCCGACCGCAGCACCCTGCGAACCGTATTCCGGGACACCTTTAGGTCTCGAGCAATCTCCTTGATCGTCTTGCCCTTGATGAAGTGCTCGCGCCGTATCCGGCCGATCGTCTCCACTGTCAGCATTCCCCCACCGCTCGCTTGGATCAAAGCGAGCAGCGCATCAGGCCAACCTTCAGGGGGTCAATTTTGGACGCCGATCCCCGCGTCTAGGGGGTCAAAATTGCACGCCGAATAACAACACGCTAGTAGAGCGGCTCTCCCTAGTAGATCGCGATAAGATGGTCAGCGCCGCGTAGTGGTGCCGGGCAGTGACTGTGCAGAATTGCTCAGGTCGTCGCGCATTCGGTCATCGCCTCGCTGTCGCCAAGCGCTTGGGCTGTCCGGATAAGCATCCTTCACCGACGAATTCGTCTGTACCCAAGATTGCCACCACCGCTTCCTTGCCCTGCTTGGATACGACGGTGACTTTGACCTTGCCTTTCTTTATATAAAAAACCGCATCTGCGGCATCGCCTTGCGAATAGATGATTTCCTTCTTGCGATGCTTGGAAATGGTTCGCCCTTTGCCTGGAGTTTCGAAAAACGCCGCAGGGTCAAACGGCTGCCTGCGCCTTGCGGCTTTGGAGTTTATTCCGCGCTCACCCATTTTCCATTTTGGCACTGTCCTGGCGGCGCGACTGTATAAAACAGCTCACTTTGCACTATGGCGACAGATTGAACTGCAACCGAGCGTCCGGCATTCACAGCAGCGCGCACGGAGGCACCCTTACAGGGCGATCTTCGGGGATAGAAAATATTTATGATTGCTCAGCTAAAGAAAGCCGCGGCAACTTTGCCTGAGCCCTGCTGCCGAGTGGGGCAAGCGGGGAAAAACGTGACAATTTCCAAAAACGACAAGTACAAGCACAAGGAACACGCGGGATATGCCGAGCACTGTTCGACAATGGCGCCGGCGACAAAAAATGAGGAAGCCAGCGCTCTTAACCGGGAGATGGCGGCGGAATGGCTAAAACTAGCGGATGCGATTCTCCATCCGTTGGGCCCGATGAAATCGAAGTGATGTAGGCCGCCTCGGTTGGCCGCCTTTAGTTGGCGTGAGCGTCGCTTGACGCAACCCGTCAGCGAGGCGGCCCCCCGTGGCTTCAACAGGCCATAGCAACTAATTCCGGCTCAAATAGAGTGCTCGCGCTCCAGGGGATCGGTCATCTGCAGAAACCTAATCCGGCTCAACGCCGTCCAGTCTGCCGCAAGCTTCAGCCAACCCGCGCGGGCGGCCGGCTTAGAGACGGCCCCCGCTTTGCGGATGCACTCCTCAGCCCGTTTTGGTATTCGCTTGTATTGCTCATACGCGCCAGCTCGGCGATCAAGTGGATGCAGCGCTTAAACGAAACCGGAAGCATTGCGGCCAAGCCGAGCGGAGGCAGCATCTCGCCGCTGGAGGCGCACGCGGCCGTTTTGCTGGGCTGATTGCCGAGCAGCCGGATTTGACGCTGGATGAAATCGTTGCGGTCATGCGCAAGCACCGGATCGCCGGCAGCCGCAGCGCGGTGTGGCGGTTCTTCAAGCGGCACAATGTCAGCGTCAAAAAAAGCCTGTGCGCGGCGGAGCAGCAGCGAGCGGATGTGGTCCGCGCCCGGCGGCGCTGGATGCGAGAACAAGGC
>JBAUYV010000070.1:0-1767 GCA_049584975.1 Xanthobacteraceae bacterium
GGCGTCTATTTCGCGTGGCCCGTGGAACCAGGGTTCGCAAGCGTGGCGGACTATGAGAACAACGACGGCGCCATACCGATCGCCGTCGACGCGATCCCGAGCTCCTCAGTGGTCGAATGCAATGTGCCCATCACGGGGCCGACCATCATGGCGGATCCAGGTAATGCAACGGCCGTTCAGTACAGCCTAGATTTCTGTAGCGTGGTCATCGCCACGCCTGCCCCGTAGGGCACCATCCAAGTGAACGTGCGTACCATCGCGCTGGCCGCGGGAGGCGTCGTCCTGCTCGCGGGCTGCCGCACCTAGTTATTCGGCGCGTCGGACGCGGCCCGACTCATCAACGTGTTAGCGATTGAAGGCGAACGGATCGCCGGTCGCCTCGAAGGCCGCAGCGCGCCGCGTGTTCCTGATGGTGTTCAGCCGGCGCAATCCCTTGAAGTAGACCGTCCAGTCATCCGCGCCGAGGATCGCTCGAGCCCGCTGCCGCAGCGCCGCCTGGCGCTGGGCCGGAGATGGACGGATCAAAGCACGAGCCTTGGCACGGCGGGCGCGCTGACGAGCTGCCGCGCTCGCTGCCACGACGGGGCCGGCGAGGGCATCGTCCACGATGTTCAGCACGGGGCCACCCTGGCCCTTGTGCCACGCGATGTGCTTGGAGATGTTGCCGACCTTGAAGCCGCACACCGAGCAACGGGCGGGCGCAGCGAGCGCGGCGCGAGCTGCGGCGGCGATGTTCGCCTCGCGTTGCAGGTTGGCTGCCGCGGCCCGACGCATCCCCGGGGTGGCGCCCTTCCACCAGGCGGTGAAATCAGCGCCGATCACACTGCGCCCATAGCGGACCACGCGGTCCTCGATCACTCGGTCGCCTGATCGGTGCTCTGCTGCACCAGGGCGCTTACCTGAGCATTGCTCGGCACGATTGCCGGCGACGCGACGGCACCGGTCGGGCACGCGATAACTGGACGATAAGCCCGCGTCTACGTCGGCAGGGGTGTCGGGGTCGAGCAGGCGCTCCGAAGCATCACCATCGCGGCGCAGGGCGGCCTCGAAATGGCCCAGTCAGCGGCTACCGCACCGACTCAATCTCCCGGCTCGATGGCTGAAGACGAACACGGGCACGGCAAGAGTGAACGCGGTGGCAGGAAAGCGAATCGTTAGGTCGAATGCGCGTTATTCCGCGCAATTGGGACAGCGGCGGCAACCGGCGACGGTAACACGGCATTACCGCGATCTCAAAGATGAGTCGGCTCCGAGTAGTGGGTCAGTTTGAAACAAGACGGCTCAGTCGCCGTTCCGATTACTCATCAGCCTTGATGTCTCCTGCGTGAATCGATGCCACCATCCCCACGAGTGGTTTGCGAAGATGAACTTCCGGTGACGTTCGGCGGCGTTCATTGCAGCCGAATAGTCGGTATACGTTGGGGACGCGGTGCATTCTGCGCAGTCGCAAGCGGCGGGCTCAGGTTGGTCGCGTAGGCTACGCATTTATCAAGCGTCGAACCGTCGCTTGAACGCCCTGCGGATAGGCCCAGCGAAAGCCTTCCACGAAACGATAGCGATGATGACGAGCAGGAGAATGACCGCGCCGCTGCCGATCACGTCGAGAGCGGAGTTGTGCGCGTCACCGCCGCCGAGCGTGAAGGCGATCAGCATGCAGATAGCGGCGGTCCAGCCGATCAGTTGTCTCCACATCACTCAACCAGATTAGCGGTACCCGGCGAGCGGGGCAACAATCTCCTCGATCTTCCAGACGTAATCGCTGACGGC
>JBAUYV010000071.1:0-9017 GCA_049584975.1 Xanthobacteraceae bacterium
GTTCGCGCCCGAATACCAGAGGCTAAATTCCAAGGCGGTGGTGCCGACGCTCGTTCATGACGGCAATGTGATCGTCGAGTCGACTGTCATTAATGAATATCTCGACGAGACATTTTCAAACGTGCCGAGCGCCTCACCGCCATCGCCCGCGAGCATGCGCTGCCCGACGATTCCGGCCGCGCGGCGGCCAGTGACCGCAATAGCCCGCGTCATCCCGGCTTCCATAAAACCGCCACCATCGACTACGCGATCGTGCTCTCGGGCGAGATCTACGCGATGATGGACGAAGGCGAAGTTTTGCTCGAAGCCGGCGACGTGCTCATCCAGCGCGGCACTAACCACGCGTGGAGCAATCGCACCAACGAGCCGGCAGTGCTCGCATTCGTGCTGATCGATGCCGAGCCCGTGTGACGGCCGTCAATCCAGCTCCGGCACCTTGTAATCCTGCCAGTCGGGCACGTCGGCGACGTCATAAAACTTCTCACCGAACGGCCGCGTCGCGTCGATACCGATCATCGATGCGACACGCATGGTGCGGTCGCGTGTGAGATCAACCGACGGATCGGAGGGACCGGCCGGGACGTTGTCGACAGTGATGACGTCACGCGCCGGCTGAACGCGGAACGCCATGGCCCATTCCACTTCGGTCGAGGAATGCACGTCGATGTCGGGATCGACCACGATGGTCCATTTCGGCCGGATGTTGCTCGACATCATGGAGAGGATCACCTGCCGCGCCTCGCCGGCGAAACGCGGCTCCATGGCGATGACGACGTAGAACGACACGCCGGCAGAAGCGCGCACCGACACCGCCTTGATGGTCGGAAACTGACGTTGGAGCATGCGCAGGACCGAGGCCTCGAACGGCACCTGCTTAAGAATGTGGTTTTCGGTCACCGGCTTGCCGGTGAGCAGACCTTGGAAGATCGGTTTCTTGCGGTGCGTGATCGCAGTGATCCGCGCCACCGGCTTCTGCGACGGTCGCGTGTAGTAGCCGGTATATTCGCCGAGCGGCCCTTCCAGCACGGTGGTGTTGAGATCGACTTCGAACTCGATCACCACTTCCGCGTTCGCCGGCACTTTCACATCGTTGGTCTTGCATTTGACCAGCTCAATCGGCGCGCCGCGCAGCCCGCCGGCTAGCGCCCAGTCATCCGTGGTGTCGGGGACCTGCACCTGGCACGTATAGGCGATGATCGGATCGACCCCGATCACCAGCGCGGCCTTGGGCACGATGCCGAGCTTCTTGCACTTGGCAAGATGCTTGCCGAAGCGATGGAACGGCTGTGCCGAGTACGACATCGTGTCCTTGCCGAGAATGAGAAACCGGTAGTGGCCGACGTCGGGCACGCCGGTTTCCGGGTCTTCCGAAACGACGATGCCCGGCGTGATGTAGGGACCGCCGTCCTTGGGGCTGTATTGCGGCACCGGGAAATTGCGGATGTCGATGGCGTCACCTTCGATGACCTCTTCGTGGCACGGCGCGCCATTCCTGGCCATGACCGGCGGGATCGGGTTGTCGAGCCCATGCAGGACTTTTTCCATGACGGTGTCTTCTTCGGCCTCGAAGGCGAGCAGCGCCTTGCTGCGGGTCGAATAGATGCCGGCGACCATCGGATAATGGGTGCCGTTGGCGTTGAACATGATGGCCGGCCCGTTGCGCACGTAGCTCTGCTTCATCCCTGAAGAACGTGAACCAGTACCAGATCAGCAGGATGGGAACGCCGATATCGTAGAGCGCATCGAGCCCCGGGATCGGCTCGACCGGGACCGCCAGCGCGCCTGCGGCGGCGGTCGCGCCGATCCGGTAGCACAGCGCCGTCAACACGCGCTTGAGCGGGTTGTCGCTCGGCATTTTCGAGACGACGACGATGAGAATGATCAGCAGCGCCATCATCGCGGCGACGAAGATAAGCAGGTCGCGGATGATCTCTTCGACCGTCGAAAGCATTGACCCCGCGTCTCCCATCGATCTCCCGCCGGCCGGCTACGCCGCCTACATCACGTCGCCCAACACCACTTCGCCCTCGTTCGGCGGCCGCTCGTAAAATTCCGGCTTCATGCGGCTCGGCAGTCCCTCGCCCTTGAGCGTTTCCTCAAACTCCTTGCGGATCGCCGGATCCTCCTGATGATAGCCGATCGCGCTGCCGCCCTTGGAGAGTTCGATGGCGCCGTAATCCATCAGTTGCTCGCCGGGCACGCCGGGCTTGCGCGCGCGCTGATTGTTCGGTCCGTGCCAGGCGGAGATACGCAGGCCCTCTTTGCCGATACCGAAATGCTGGTGATACCAGTCACCGCTCATCGGCGCGGCGGAGACGAGCCCGACCGGCTCGTAGTCCTGGCGTTTGATGAACTCGGCCTTGCCGTCTTTCCACGGTGTGGTGCCGAGCGCTTCCGGCCACGTGTAGGTGTAGCCCTTGCCCTTCACGCACACGAGCACGGCGGCGGAGGCGTGCTTATGCGCCTTCGAGTAGCGGCCGGTTTCGTGCTGGCCGATCCAGAGATAAAAGCGGTTCTTCGCCATCGCCGGCTCGACGCGGCGGTAGCCGGGCGAGCGGCGATTATCGAGCGGCAGGTCGCAATTAACGATGTCGGGAATGAGATTGGTGCGGCGCATGGCGAGCCCGCGGATCGGATCGGGCTCCAGATCGTCCTTCGGCTTGAAGAAATCCTCGGCTCCGGAGAAGCGCTCGCTGAAGGTGTACGGACAATCGAAAATGAAATCGAGATTGTCGATCACGTTCATGACGTTCGGCGCGGTGGTGCCGCAAAGCAGCACCGCCGGCGCGCTCCCCGCATTGATGATGCGGTGATAGGCATTGAGCGGAATGGCGAACAGCGAACCCTTCTGCCACTCGAACACGTGGCGCTTGTTCTGGCCCTCCTGCCACACCTCGGTGGTGCCGCGGCCTTCGACGACCAGCACGACTTTCTCATACATGTGCCGATCGACGTTGAGCGCGCCGGCGCCCGGCACTTCGACCACGTACATGCCCCAGAGGCCCTCGGTGCCGAACAGCTGGATGAACGAGCCGCGGCCGCCAAGCCGCTTCCACGGCACGAGCGGCAGATCCTGCACACGTCGCACGCCGATGCCGCGATAGCAGGGCACGCCTTCGGCCTCCATGAAGCGGTCGTAAGGCAGCGGCTGGCGCTTGAACTTGCCAAAGCCGGCGTTCTCCCCTGCCTTCGGCTCGTGCCAATGGACGCCGTCGGGTGTGTCATGCATGGCGGTTTCTCCGACCTTTCTTGGAGCGGTTCTTTCCTGGGGCTGTAGCCTCACATAATCGAAAATCGGCGACGACGCGAGCGGCGCCTGCTCGCCCTGTTCAGCTAATGACTCTGCGCCAAGAGCTTCTTCAAGCCGTCGCGCAGGTCCGGTGACGTGCCGGACATGCGCTCTATGGCGTGCAAAACGTCCTCGCCGCCGATCGGACTGACGTCGACTTTGAGCGTTGCCGCGTCCTGCAGATATTTCGGGTCCTTCTGCACGGCGAGGAACGCCGTCTCCAGCGCCTTGGCGCGCGCCGGCGGCAGGTCGGGCGGCGCTGCGAATGGCCGCGACATTAAATAGGGCAGCTCCGCGAGCTCGATAATGGACCGGGCGCGCGCGGCGGGCGCCAGCTCACGCGCCGTCGGCGTGTCCGGGAAATCGGGCAGCCGGGAGGCGCGCGCGAATTGCAGCAGCACGCTCATGTTGCTGTCCAGGGCGAGCCAGTGCCCATGCGCCGAGCGCACCGACGACAGCCCGACCATGCGCCCTTCCACTTCGTTCTGATCGATGGCGAGGAACAACACGCCGCTGTCGCGATAACCGGCAATCAGTTTGATGTGCAGGCCGAGAAGATCGCGCAGCAGGATCGGGATGTCGTCGCTCGTCGAGCCCTCTGCTGTCCCTCCGAGCACCATGGTTGGGCCGCCGGGCCGGCGTGCATCCTCGATCGATTTGACGGGCGCGTCCTTGCGCAGCATCAGCAGGTAGGCGTCATTGCCGTAGCTCGACGTGGAACCGAGCCAGGTGAACTTGCGCGGATCGAATTGCACGTTGGAATCGCCGCCGAGCAGCGCTACCAGCACCATGTCGCGAGCAAACAGGCCGAATGCGGTGCCGTCCTTGGGGGCAACCGAATAGATGTAATTCGCCGCGCGCAGGCTGCCGGCTCCCGGCATGTTCTGCACCACCACGCTCGGATTGCCCGGGATGTACCTGCCGATGTGGCGCGCAAGCAGGCGGGCATAGACGTCATAGCCGCCGCCCGGACCAAAGCCGGTGACCAGGCTCACCTGGTGACTGCGATAGAAGTCGGCGACTTCATCGGCGCGGGCGCCGGCGAATGCAGAAAGAAACAAACACAGCGCAACGGCGAGAACCGCGCGGCAATGTTCCCCGAACACAGTCAACCCGTGGCTCCTCGCGCACCTCACCGCAGCCCCTGGCTCCAGCGGCATCGCAAAGTCCTTTAACATCCTTTTAATCATACCCGCCCCACGCCAGATCGGTCGCAACTGCATCCATGAATGTTGTGTGACGCTACAGGGCGAGGCTCCAATCGCCTTATCTCTTGACCGGACCCGTCACGCAAGCGCATGGTGTTGTTCACTATAAGCTCTCGGTTTGGTCATGGGCTGGTTCAGGACCAATAGGACATTCGGCGGCGGAGTGGCGCTGTTTGCGCTGGCGCTGCAATTTTGGCTGTCGTTCGCCCATATCCACCCCGAAGATATCTACGGCCCGGCGAAACTCCCGTTGTCGTCGGCCGCGCAGATTGCCTCTTCGCCGACGGACGCAACCAACGTACGCCCCGCCGAGCGCGCCTCGCAGCACGGCAACGATATCTGCGCGATCTGCGCGACAATCTATCTGTTAAACACCTCTCCGGCGCCGCAGGCGCCACAGCTACAGCCGCTTGCGCTGAATTCCCAGGCGGCTGAGCATTTCGTCCACGCCGCCGCGCTGTTCGTCGCCGCACGACGCGCGCCATTCCAATCACGCGCCCCTCCCGCCGCCTGATCTCACTGTCGATGCCTGATCTTTTGGCTGAACGGCGCACTGGCGCCGCAATGGCCGTGAGATCGCGTGCGGCATTTCCTTAAGATTCGATCCGCCGCAACAGCACGACCATTCAAACGGGTGGCTCTATGGGGACTCTTTTGCAGAATTTGGGGTGGGGTAAATGTGTAAGCGTTCGTATGATTTGCCTTGCGTTCGTCGCGCGGTGCTTCTCGGCAGCTCAGCGGTTTTGGCACTGACCGGCTTCGGCGAGGCCGCATTCGCGCAAGTTAATCTTCCGCAGGTCACAGTCTCCGGGGCAAAACCGAAGGCAAAACCGCATCCCGTGCGGCATCGGGCGGCCGCGCCAACCGCCACGCCGCCAGCGGCTGTCGCACCGGTCAACGCGGCAGACGTGAAAAACAACGAGTTCGACAACGCGCGCACCAACCTCTACACGACCGTGGGCACGACCTCCGAAACGATCACGCACGACACTATCGACGCGTTGCCGCAAGGCACCAATGCGCCGGTCGAGAAAGTGCTGCTGCAAGCGGCTGGCGTGTCGCAGGATTCGGCGGCGAGCGGCTTGCTCCACGTCCGCAACGATCACGCCAACGTGCAGTTCCGCATCAACGGCGTGATGCTGCCCGACGGCGTCACCGGCTTCGGCAGCGTCTTGGACACGAGTCTGATCGGCAGTATTTCGTTGATCACCGGCGCGCTGCCGGCCGAGTTCGGGATGCGCACGGTGGGCCTGGTCGACATCACCACCCGCACCGACATTTTCAACAATTCGGGCAGCATCAGTTTCTACGGTGGTACCCAGGGGACGATCCAACCCAGCTTCGAATACGGCGGCACCTTCGGCAATAATTGTCCGTCGGGTGCGCCGACCGCACCGGTCGTCGGCAAGGCGGCGCCGTCCGCCTCAGCGACCGACTGCTTCGCCGGCGTGCAATATTTGTTTACCGGCCGCTATCTGCAAACCACCGTAGGCATCGAGAATCCGCTGCCGTCTTACAATGCCATCCACGACTTTTCCCAGCAGGAAAAAGGCTTCGGCTACATGTCGACCTTCGTCGACCCGGCGACGCGCCTGAGCCTAATCGTGGGGACCGCCACCAGCACGTTCCAGATACCCAACGTGCCCGGGGCGTCACCCGCTCCGGAATTCCCCACGTCCACTTTTGATTCTGCAAAACTCAACGAGAACCAGTACGAGGACACTCAGTTCGGCGTCCTGGCGCTGCAACGGTCGGTCAATGGGTTCGATGGACAATTGTCCTATTTCACCCGCTACAATTATCTGCACTTCATGCCCGACCCGACGGGCGACCTGATGTTGAACGGCATCGCCTCGGACATCACCCGCATGTCCTACACCAACGGTCTGCAGGGCGACTTCTCATATATGATCAACCCGGCGCATACTTTGCGCACCGGCTTCACCGTCAGCGGTGAACAGACCTCCGTCGGCAACTCGTCGCTCGTCGTGCCATGCATGGCGTGTGACGGCAGCGACAATGGAGCGCCGGAAACGATCACCGACAATGTTTCGAAACTGGGCTGGCTTGCCGGCGTCTATGTGCAGGACGAATGGAAGATCACGCACAATTTCACCATCAATGCCGGCCTGCGCTTCGACCAGATGTGGCAATATACCGACGCCAACCAGCTCAGCCCACGCATCAATTTCACCTATAAGCCGTTCGAGTTCACGACCTTCCACGCCGGCTATGCGCGCTACTTCACGCCGCCGGTTCTGGTCGAGGCCGCACCGGCCAACCTCGCCTTGTTCAACGGCACGAGCGGAGCCGCGAATAATCCCGGGAACGACCCAGTGCTGCCGGAGCGGTCGAATTATTTCGATGCCGGCGTCGATCAAAAGATACCGCTGGCCTGCGCCTCGCCGACCGCGCCGGACTGCAGCATTCTCGATTTGGGCGTCGACGCCTATTACAAGCTGGCAACGGACCTCATCGATAACGGCAATTTCGGCCAGGCCTTGGTGCTCAGCGCCTTCAACTACGCCAAGGGCATCACTCAAGGCATTGAGTTCAGCGCCAAATACCGCAGCGGCAACCTGCAGGCCTATGCCAACCTCGCCGTGAGTCAGGAGAAGGCCACCGATGTGGTGTCGAACGAATATCTGTTCGACAATGTCACGGCGCAGCCAGATCTCGGCGGCCTCACCGAGCTGCAATACGTCGACAGTCACTGGATCTACACCGACCACACCCAGATCGTGACCGGCTCGGCCGGCATGTCCTATCTGTGGAACGGCACGCGGTACTCAGCCGATATGATCTACGGCTCTGGCTTGCGTACCGGCGATGCCAATATCGGCAGCGAAGCGCCTTACGCGCAGTTCAACGTCGGAGTGTCGCACGAGTTCGCAACGCCCGACAACAAGCCGCTGACCGTTCGCTTCGACGTCGTCAATCTGTTCGACACGATCTACCAGCTCAGAAGCGGCACCGGCATCGGCGTGTTCGCACCACAGTACGGACCGCGCCGCGGCTTTTTCGTCGGCGTGACGAAGAAAATCTAAAAGTGGGAACGGGTCCAGCCCGACTTGGCAAATTGAGCAACAGTCGTCAACCGTATCATGGTCAAGAGGTAACCTATGCGTAGAGATAGTTCAGGTTTCGATCCGAAGGCATTCGGCAGTTGGCGAGCGCTCGCAGCCGCAGCGATCATCGGCCTTCTGGCGCCCAATTTCGCCAAGGGTGCCGACTTGTCAGCACCTCCGCCCGTGCCCGTCCCTTACACTTGGACGGGTGTCTATATCGGCGCGAACGCCGGATACGCCTCAACCATGCTTGACGAGACGGTCTCGGCCGGGGGCGGATCGGGCAGCGAAAACATACCGGGTTTTGTCGGCGGCGCGCAGATCGGAGCGAATTACCAAATCGGCGCGATGGTCCTGGGCTTCGAAACCGACTTCGATGGAGCCGCCATTACAAAATCGATCACGGCTGGTATCGCCTCAAGCACGGAACAAATTCCGTGGATCGCAACGTTCCGCGGCCGGGCCGGCATCGCGTTCGATCGCTTTTTGGTCTACGCAACAGCGGGCGGCGCGGGTACCGAGCTTAAGTCCACGGTCAATGCCGGCGCCGCCGGCTCCTCCAATACGGCCGTGACACACGGCGCGTGGGTCGCCGGCGGCGGCCTTGAGTTCGCAATTACCAACAGTGTCAGCGCCCGCGTCGAAGACCTCTATGTCGATTCCGGCAGCATCAACGTAGCGTATGTAGGCCCGCTCGTCGTAACCGGCACTCTCCGGGAGAATTTGGTCCGGGCAGGCCTGAACTATCGATTGCCCGTCGCTTGGTGAGGTTCAATCACCAAGTATCGACTGATGATCTATGAAACAGACGCGGCGCTCTACCGCGAGGTGAAGGAGAGACGGAAGTGGCACCGGTTGTGGCGACAGCAGGCAATGCTGGCACGCTAGGGAAAGGCCACCGCATTCCGCGGCAGGCACCCCAGTTGGACCGCACGTCGCCCACAATCGGTCAAGGGCGGGGCGCTCGGCTTAGTGCTGGACAAAGCCTGTCTCCACATTGCACAACGTCAACGCTTGACCACGCTCCCAAATAAAGCACAACATACTGAAAAGGCAGTAGTTTTTGTTTATTCCAAAGTAAAAGAACGGTTCCGTCGCCGGGTGACGGGCCAGAGCCCAGGCCAATGGAATGTCACACTGGAATCACAAAGGGCTGCTTTTCCTCGCCGACGCGCGTGCGTGGCGCGCGCGGCTCATGGAATTAGCTCCGGGGGCACTAAAAAATGGAAAGAACAAGATGCAGAGTGGTCCCTACGTCCAATCCTCGAGCCGCAACACTGCACCTTGCCGCCGTAGCCTATCCGCACGCGCAATTCTGGCCTTCGCGCTCCTGATTTCGGCTCCCTTCGCGCACTCCGCCTGGGCGCAAGGGACCGTTCCGCCGCCGACGACGGCTCAGCCTTCTGCGCCTCCGGCTGCTGCGCCGGCCGTTCCTCCGGCGCCGAGTGCGGC
>JBAUYV010000072.1:0-1865 GCA_049584975.1 Xanthobacteraceae bacterium
GTGGTGTCAGCGGTCCTCACAATCTATGACCCCGACGTGCGGCGCGAGCCCCGACCCCGTACGAATAGGCGGCGCTTGGCGCCGACCTTTTGCGGCCTCGATTCCCTCCGGTTTACGCTTGGTCCAATCGAGTGATCGCTTCATTCCTGAACGCTCGATTAGCTAAATTCGCCGATCGCGAAAACTCGAAAAATCTCGAATTTGAAAACTCGAAAATCGCGAAAAGCGATCGCGCAAATTCGCAAAAACTCATCAGCGATCGCGCCGGCAAATGGCACCTGTCCCCAACCCGCTGGCCTGAGGGCGCGCAGCCCTGGGTACAATGCATGTACCGACCGCGCCTAGCGGTCGGCTTCCGCCACCCGGCCGGGATCGTCCACACACAACGTTAGTCCCGGCGGCCGCGCGTGCGTGCGGCCACACGTCGGCACTCGCACAGCGCTGACACGGCTCGGAAGCCGACCCATGGACGGGGATTATTTGCGCTACAACAACGACCATAGCGTGCTTGGTACGCTCGGCAACGGCGAGCTGGTGCCGCTCACGCATGCGGACCGCCGGCAACACGTATACCTGATCGGCAAGACCGGAACCGGCAAGAGCACCCTGCTCTTCAACCTCATGCTCTCCGATCTCCACCAAGGCCGCGGCTTTGCGCTCCTCGATCCCCACGGCGATTTGGCACACGCGGTTGCCGACGCGGTCCCAGCCGAGCGCACCAACGAAGTCCTCTACTTCGATCCCGCAGACCTCTCGCACCCGGTTGCCTTCAATCCCCTTGAGCGCGTTCATCCCGATCGCCGCCCGCTTGTCGCGGCGCACATCGGTGCGGCGTTCAAACACTTGTGGGGCGACAGTTGGGGGCCGCGGCTTGAGTATATTTTGGACAACTCGCTCCGGCTGTTGCTCGATGCACCAGGCTCGACGTTGCTCGGATTGCCCCGGCTTCTCGCCGATGACAAATATCGCGCCCGCCTGCTCGCGACGTGTTCCGATCCGGTCATCCGCGCATTCTGGCAGCGCGAGTTCGCCGAGTATCACGATCGCTTTCTCATCGAGGCCATCGCTCCGGTGCAAAACAAGATCGGTGCGCTCCTCTCCCCTCCTGCTATTCGCAACGTTGTCGGCCAGCAGCGCAGCACGTTGAACATTCCGCACCTGATGAATACGAACCGCGTTCTCATCGCGAACCTCTCGAAGGGCCGGCTCGGCGAGGCACCTGCACATCTACTCGGCGCATTTCTCGCGACCGCGTTCGCACAATCGGCTGAAAGCCGCGCCGATATCCCCGAGCATGAACGCCAAGACTTCACGTTGTATGCCGACGAATTCCAAAGCTTCATCACCGACAGTTTCGCGGCGATCCTCTCGGAAATGCGCAAGTGGCGGCTTTCATTGGCGCTCTCGCATCAATTCTTGGGACAGCTGCCACGGCTGCTGCGCCAGGCCGTGATTGGCAACGCCGGCACAGTGATCTCCTTCCGGCTGGGCGCGGAAGATGCAGCACTCATTGCCGACGAGCTGGGGCTTGCCAATCCCGAGGCGCTGACCGACACGCCGAATTTCGCTGCGTGGATCAAGCTCATGTATGCGGACAGCCCGAGAGGCCCGCACTACATCAATACGCTGCCGGGGGCAGCGTCCACATCGGGGCGTCTGCCGGCTATCCAAGCACGCACACGGGCTCGACATGCGCGCCCGCGCGAGCAGGTCGAGGAGCAGATTGCGAAGTTTCTTTTGAGGTCGGAAGGTAATGGTATGAGCAAACGATAATCTTATGCGCTCGAATTTAGTGCAGCCATGGGGCAGTGCATTTGAGGATTTCTAAAACGCGACAAAAACCGTGGCGATGATCAGCAGCGCGA
>JBAUYV010000073.1:0-1761 GCA_049584975.1 Xanthobacteraceae bacterium
GAGAAGGCACTCGACGAAAATACGATCATCGCCTACGAAATGAACGGCGCTTCTCTTCCGCACTATAATGGCTTTCCGGTCCGGATGATCGTACCCGGCTGGACGGCGACCTACTGGATGAAGCATCTCGACACGATCGAGGCCGCGACCAGGCCCTTCGCCGGCTTCTGGATGCAGAATGCCTACCGCATCCCGACTGGTAAGTTTCCGATCGTCCAGCACTTTCTATCGCAGATGACGGCGACAAACGAGCCGATCACCGAGATGGTGATCAATTCAATGATCACCGCGCCACAACAAGGTCACACGATGCAGGCCTCGGAGACCGCCGACATTCGCGGCCTTGCCTGGGATGGCGGCTATGGCATCCGGCGCGTCGAAATCTCGGTGGACAGCGGCGCAACATGGCGCGGAGCCGAACTTGGGAAAGACGTGGGTCGTTTCGCTTTTCGGAGCTTCCGTTTCTCCTTCAAGCCGCCGGGCACCGGCAAGTATGAGGTGATGGCACGAGCGAGCAACACCCTTGGCCAGACGCAGGCCGAGAAGCTGATCTTCAATTCGGCGGGCTACCACAACAATGTAATCCGGCCGGTGGCCATCAACGTCATGTGACGAGGCCGATCATGTTGCGTATTTTGTTCGTCGTATTCGCGCTGCTCCATGTTGCCAACGCGCACGCGCAGGAAAACGTAGCGCTCAAAGCAGGCGCGGGCAGAGAAGCTGTTGAAGCGCATTGCGCCGCCTGCCACTCCCTCGACTATCCGCGCATCAATTCTGCTTTCCTCACTCGCCAGGGCTGGGAAGCAGAAGTCAACAAGATGATCAGGGTCTTTGGCGCACCAATCCAGCCCGCGGATGCCAAGGTCATCGTCGACTATCTGACGGCGAATTATGGCAGGGGCGGCTGATTTTTGATTGTTCTGCTCGTTCGGTTGGAAAGCGTACCTTTCGGAAACGGTCAATCGTGCCGAATTGAGTGATGCTTCAACTCCTCTAGAGGAACGAGGTATCGGGGTCTCTCATAGATCGCAAGCACGCGATTGTTGCTTTCGGCCGATTTGAGAGACAGCGGATACGACGGCACGCCGACCGTATAAATGATCGCATAGGCGAGGCGGGCCCAGAAGAAGATCTGACTGCCCAGCACCGTCATGGCGTTGCTCTTGCCCGCGACCTGCGCCACCAGCACAAGGAAGCCGCAATGTCTCGAGTGTCGGCTTCGCCCCCGAAAGCGACCGTCGACTTTCAAAATCTATTCGGTCGTGAAGGGCCAATAAGCGACATCGGCCGTTGGTTATTCGATCACCTCGTCGGCGAGCGCCAGGAGCTTGTCAGGCATGGTGACACCGAGCATCTTGGCAGCTTTCAGATTGATCACTAGTTCGAACTTTTCCGAGCGCATGACCGGCAGATCGGCGGCCTTTTCGCCTTTCAGGATGCGGCCAACATAATTGCCCGCCAGTTGCATCACATTCAGAAAGTCCGCTCCGTAGCTCGCCAGTCCGCCGGCATCGACATAATCGCGACCGTCGTAAATGGCCGGCACGGCGTATCGCGCCGCCAGTGCCACGATCTGTCCGCGCCGACCGTAAAGGAAGGCGTCGGAACTGAGCAGCAAAGCCGTGTTGTTCTGTCTTTGGCTTCAATTACCAGAGCGGAGGCTTTGTATTTGGGTTAGAAACTGATTTGGGTGGTATGGGTCTTAGCCAGAGCAGGCACGATCCGCATGGCGGCACTGAAGTTGATATCCTTAGCAATGGT